>CAZZBY010000038.1:0-7797 GCA_964652635.1 uncultured Candidatus Marinamargulisbacteria bacterium
GAAAGTAAAGAATGAATTTTTGAAATTTGGAATTTTAATTGATAAAACGAAAAAGAAATTGCAAGAAGCCAGCAATACGATTGAGGAAGTCTCGTCTAAGTCACGAACCATTGATCGGCGGTTGAACCAGGTGGAAGTGTTGAACTTGACTGAGGCTGAAGCTGAAGTTGCGCTTTTTTCTGAGGAAGTTTGACTTTTATTTTGTTTCATTTACTTTTCTTGAGACACTTTTCCATGAAATCCTCTTGGTTACTTATTACCTGTGTTGTCAAAGCGAGATGGGTGTGGGAATATCTTGCCAAGATTTTTTAGGTGGATTTATGAATCAATTACAATTTGGACAAATTATTACGGCCATCGTTACCCCTTTTAATGATGATGGAGGGGTTGATTTTGATGAGGCAATTCGGTTAGGGGATTACTTGGTTGATACGGGGACGGATACTATTTTGTTGGCTGGAACGACGGGAGAATCTCCAACATTAACGCATGATGAGGAGTTTGAATTGTTTGGTCGCTTTGTGACTCATTTTAAAGATAAAGCTAAGATTATGGCTGGGACGGGGTCTAATTCGACGGCTACTGCAATTAAGTCGACTCAAGAGGCGGAGCGGATTGGCGTGGACGGCGTTTTGCAGGTGGTTCCGTATTATAATAAACCGTCTCAGGAGGGGATGTTTCAACATTTTAAGGCGGTGGCAGATGCGACGTCTTTGCCAGTACTTTTGTACAATATTCCTGGGCGAACGGGAGTGAATATGTTGCCTGAGACGATGGCGAGATTGTCGGAAATTACCAATATTATTGGAGTCAAAGAAGCTGCTGGTTCGGTAGAGCAAATGAAAAAAATTAGGCAAGCGACACCGAAGTCCTTTTTGATTTATTCGGGGGATGATGGATTAACTGTTGATTTTATGGAAGCTGGTGCTGTTGGCGTGGTGTCAGTGGCTTCTCAAGTGGTGGGTAAGGCCGTGAGGGATTTGGTGGATGCGGCGGCCATGGGGAATTTTGATTTGGCCCATGAGTTGAATATTCGACTTGCCCCGATTTTTAAAATGTTATTTATTACATCAAATCCGTCGCCTGTGAAAGCGATGTTGAGACATCAAGGATTTAAGGTGGGGAGGCCCCGCTTGCCTTTGGTGGATGTGACGGCAGCCGAGCTTTCGCAGATTTTGAGTGTTATTCGCCACTAGTTATTTTGAGTGTGATGATTTAACGCCAAGCAATGTGGATATCATTTTCTCGATACACCTGGCTTCTTTGGCTAAATTGATGGTGGAATAGTGCTTAATTTGTTGCTTGAGTTGGTCGGGAGAGTCCCATAGTTGACTGACGGTGGCGGCGAGCTCTGCGGAGGACCATTTTCCAATGAATTCGGGAGCAATATGGTGCTGGAAATATCGATTGGGCAAGCTGAGAAATGGGTGAGTTTTAAGATAGTGAGTAATGCCCCATCGTTTTAAGGCAGGGCCGATTAACGGAATCATGCTGATGAGACCGGTAAGTCCGTCTAGAATGAGATATTTGGGATGATGGAGAGGTACCATAATTAGCATTGGGCACTTCATGTACATGGCTTCGGCATTATTGGTGCCTGGGATGGTGAGGAGAAGTTTGCTGATACTCAATAATTCTAAGGAATCTCCGCCTATCCATTGAGCGGAGGGGATTGGATATTTTTTTTGAATTTTTTCTAGTAGAGATGGGGTAATAAATGGAGAGACTTGAATGAGGGGGGTAATGTCTGGGCGATTTTGGAGTAGGACAGCGAGCATCTCTGAGAGGAGTGGTATGAGGTTTTCAAAGTGTTGAGGGCGGGACCCGGGTAAAACCAGGAGGTAAGGAGTATCTATAAGATTGTATTTTTTGAGAATTTCCTGTTTTGATGATGAAAATTCAAGAGGGCGGACGGCCATTAAATCTCCATCGTTTTGTTTTCGAAATACTTTTTTAAACCTGGGGCTGAATGTATGGGAATGTTCGGTATAGGCATAGGCGGGAATCTGAAATTTTTGACTGAGTAATGTGGTATAGAAGGGGTCCCCTCCGAGTAATAATATTGCACCGGTTTCTTTTGGTGATTTTTTTAAGCTGAGGGCAATTTTGACTGTTTCTTGGGGTGTGGTGACGTGATCTACTCCCGGGATTTTTTGGGCGATTTCTTTTTCCTGACCGCTTTTGTATTGGCAGGGAACAAGGTGGATGGTGACTTTACTATCTGGGCATTTGGCTTTGAATTTGGTGATTATGGGGTTTACCCAGCTGATGAGCTCTCCGGGTGAATTGGTTTGGATTCGGAGATGAAATTGATTCATTTGAGTGAATTAGGAAGTTGCGTGATGATATCTTTGACGTTTTGGTCATGGGATTTGGGGACGATGAGAATGGCATCGGGGGTATCGACGATGATGAGATTGTCTACTCCGATGAGGGCTACGGTTTTTCCTGGAGCATGGATGATATTGTGGTGACTGTTTTGGCTGATAATATTGGTTTCGGATGCGTTGTGATGATGATCTTTGGGGAGAAATGCCTCCAGAGCTGTCCAACTGCCAATATCGCTCCATGCAAACGAAGCGGGGATCATCCGGGTGATCTCTGCTGTTTTTTCCATGATGCCATAGTCGATTGAAATGGATTCGAGGGTAGGGTAGGCATTGACAATGCCGTCTTGGGTTTGGGAGGCTGATTGTAAACTCTCATAGAGTTGGGGGAGATGGTGTTGAATTTGCTTCAGGATTGTTTGTGCTTTCCAGATAAATATACCTGAATTCCAATAAAAATGTCCTTTTTTTAAGTAGGCTTCGGCGGTAGCTTTGTCTGGTTTTTCGTGAAATGCTTTGACTTGCAAACTTTGCTGGGTGCTTTGGCGAGTTTCGATATAGCCATAGGCCGTGTTGGCGGAGGTGGGGGGGATTCCGATGGTTACTAATTCATGGTGGGTGGTGGCGATATCGACAGCGGTTTTGATCGTATCTGCAAATTCCTTGGCGGGGGTAATCATGTGGTCGGATGGCAAGACAATCATGACGGCGTCGGGGTCTGTTTTGATTAGTTCAAATGCGGCCCACGCGATACAGGGAGCGGTGTTTTTTCCACAGGGTTCTAATAGTAGTTGTTGGGGAGGGATTGTTGTCGAGTGAGCTCTTAATTGGGCTTCTTGGGCTTGATTTCCGATAATCCAAATATTGGTGGTGTCGATGCAGTTTCCGATTCGGTTAATGGTGTGTTCTAAAAACGACTGGTTGTCGATTAATTTAATAAATTGTTTGGCATTTTTAAGCCGAGATAAAGGCCAAAATCGTGCTCCGATTCCGCCGGCCATAATGATTGCATAATTCATATTCCTTAATCTACTTGGTTTTACTTACTTTTCTCAAGCTTAAGTTGTTATTGAGCTTTGATGACGACTCGTTTTGGGCGTGGATAGCCTTCGATGGTGAGGGTGTCTGTGATGACATTTTTGAGTGAATGGGGGTGGCTCCATGGTGTGCTGCGTTGTTCGTCAGTCGTTGTGGTGCTTTGATCGAGGATGGTGATGGAGGTGAATCCACACTGATTAAGCCACTCTGTGAGTTGGGGGATGGATGGGATTTGGAATATGTTTTTCATGCCGGCATACCGTTTTTCTGGGATGAGGCAGATGGGGGATGGGTCTTCGATATAGAGGGTTTCTAAGATTAAGCTCCCGTTTTTATTGAGTAGATTTTTGCATAGGAGAAGGCTGTCTAGTGGGGTTGGGTGATGGTATAAAATCCCCATATTGAGGATGAGGTCGGCTGTGTCTGTTTGAGGAGAGAGGTCTTTAAACCCGATGGGGCGATACTCGATGACTTGCGAATTGATTAGCTTATTGAGGAGATGAAATTGAAAAAAATAGAGCGTGCTGGGGTCGATGGCGATGATTTTTTTAGCACCTAATCCGGCTAATCGAAAGCTAAAATAACCAGAATTACATCCGATATCGATGATGATTTTATCGGACAAGTTGGGGAGATGCTTTTGAATACGTTTCCATTTGAGCTGGCATTGCCATTCGCTGTCGATGAGGGTGCCAAAGACGCGATAGGGGCCTTTTCTCCAGGGGGTTATTGAGTGGAAGGCGGAGATGATCGTGTGTTGGTCGGCGTTGCTGATGCTGCTTGTAGCTTGGATATCGATGATGTCTTGGTTAAGTGTGATTTTTAAGGGAGGGAGAGTGGGGATGGTTTCTAAAATTTTGGCCCAATTTTGTGCTTGAGGGGTGTTTAATTTGGTTTGGGGTAGTAGATGCATCTCTGTATTTTAGTTGGTGTTACAAGGGAAGTGTAGGGGGTATGATGCCCCCTACAAAAAAACTGTTCTCTTTGTCCCAACTTATGGTGTCGTATTTGGCATTGGCCAGTTGCTGCGTCGGATGAAAATTTTGGATGCGGCATTGTCGCCATAGGGGTAGCTGGCGGTAATGTCGGCTTGGATATAGGCTGGATTTGGGGATAATGAATTGTACATGTCGATGTTGGCGGATGGGATGGTGAATGAGGTGGGGTCGATGCCTGAGACTGTGAGGACTTGTGGAATGCCTACTTGGTGTCTGTTTGCGTCGTAGTGGAATAATTCAATGCGGTAGGTGAGTCCAGTGAGCGGATTTCCATTTTCATCGTTCGGGTGAGACCAGGATATGCTTAAGTTAGATGCAGGGCTGATTTCATATAGGCTGTCTCTGCTTCCCGCGCCCATAATCGTGCCTGTGTCGACCGTTGGGGCGGAGTCGACTGTGACAGTGGAGATAAATTTAAAGTTAATCGTTTTCCAGTGATATTCAACTTTTCCTGATGATTTAGTGACCTTGAATCGGATGAGATTTCCGGGTCTAAAGGTGCCGTTGTCGGGTTTAATCATAGTCGTCCATACGGTTTGGTTGTTTTGATTTCTGGCTTTGTAAAGATAGTTAGGGCTTGACCAATAACTTCCTTGAGCAGGATAGCTTGTGGGAGTGGCTAAGTCTGTAAATCCTCCTGGGAGAGGTTCTATTTTTGAGCTTTTCCAGTTGGTATTCAGGAGGTCGGCTCTTACCTCGGTGATAGGGTCGGATCCTGATTCGTGAAGTTCGATGGTGATGATGGCATTGTCAGTGACCAGATCTGCATCATTTCGGTCTTCATTATCGACTTTAAGGTTCATGAACATTATCATTTGGCCAACGCTTGATCCAATGAAGAAGTTTTCAAATTTAGGGCCGATTTTTAGACTTTCGGCACTCTCTGAATAACTGACTTTATTATCTAAGCTTTCTCCATCATTCATGGCGTCAAAAATATCTGGAATTCCATCTTGGTCGTTATCTTTAATGTTGGCATCACTTTTGAGACCAACAACAGAATCAGCCCCTTTTCCTTGATTTCCAAATCCGATTGGAGGGCCTTCTGCACCATCTAAATTGACATTGAAGCCAGATTTGATCTCTAGGTTAGCGTTTTGACTTGGATTGGTAAACACGGCTCGACCAGTGGTGGGGTCAAAGTTAATCGACATATTGGAGAGGTTGCCGATAATGCCAATTCCTGTGTTGGCTGTGGCTGCAAATGGGGTGCTTTGGATAAGGATTGTCCCGGCAAATTCGAGAGGCTCTTTTTGAATTAAGGTGGCAATGAAATTATCTCCAGCCGCGATGTCATCCGTTCGTTGGATATCTAGTTCAAATGTTCCGTCTGAATGAATGTCAGCTTGAAACGATTCGCCTGTTCCTCGGTTTTGGATCCATAGAATGTAATTCGAAGGATCGGAGGATTTTGTCGAAAATGAGGTCCCTCCATAAGGGATTTGAAGTTGACCGCTTACTGTGGCGGTGGTGGTTTGGGTGTTATCGTTATTGTTTCTGCTAGAGCCGCATCCGGTTAATCCAGCTAAAGTGATTCCGGCGAGTAAGCCAAGCTTCCAATGTGTTGATTTCATCCTTAATCTCCCCCAAAAATTTAAATAATTACCGAGAATAATACCGCGATTTTACTCGTTCACAAAAAATATTATCGGATGATGCGTTTATTTTGAATCAGAATGCCTTCTTTTTGGAGAAGTTCAATTTTTTTAGATTCTCCGCCAGCTGAATATTGGCCGATTGTTCCGTTGGCATTGATGACTCTGTGGCAAGGAATAGTGAGGATGAAGGGGTTTTTGGCCATGGCATATCCGACTGCGCGTGCTGCTTTAGGGCTTCCGGCTAATTTCGCTAAGTCTTGATAGGTAATGGTTTGACCTGCTGGAATTTGAATGAGTGCTTCGTATACCCTTTTTTGGAAGGGGGTGAGTTGTGAAGAGGCGTCTTCGCCAATGAGGGAATTTAAGGTTTTCATTGATCTCATGGTACTGGATTTTATTGGAGGATACTACTCTTAGCCTCCGATTTTTATTTTCTCTTGGTAGTGCACTATTACTCATCAGTTTTGGGTAATGGTGACTGTTGCGAATAGTCTGCGCATTGTGATCAATTGCATATCTGGGGTATTTCGCAACAGTCCAAAAATTAAACTTTTTATCTATAATTTACTATTTTTTGAAATTTTTATGTTTAAAAATCGATAAAATATTGGTATATTGTATTGTCTTTAATTAATTGGAGTTTAAAAATGCCAAAAAAAAATGTAAATGGCGCAGAAGCATTAATTCAATGCCTTGAAAATCATGGTGTTGAGTATATTTTTGGATATCCTGGTGGCGCAGCCATCCCGATCTTTGATGCCCTAGTCGATTCTAAAATTAAATTGATCTTGACCCGACATGAGCAGGGGGCTACGCATATGGCTGATGGCTATGCTCGTGCGACGGGGCGTCCTGGAGTGGTGCTTGTGACGAGCGGGCCGGGTGCAACCAATACAGTGACGGGGATTTTGACCGCTCAGATGGATTCGGTTCCGATGATTGTGCTGACGGGGCAGACGATTACTCCTGCTTTGGGTAAAGATGCGTTTCAAGAAGCGGATGTGTTTGGGATTACGGCCCCTTTGGTGAAACATAGTTATTTGGTTAAAAATCCCAATGATATTCCGCGTATTGTCGAAGAGTCTTTTTATATTGCATCGACGGGTCGCCCGGGTCCCGTGTTAATTGATTTACCTAAGGATGTGACTAGTGCTCCCTGTACCGTAAGCTTGACAGATACTGAAATGGATTTGCCTGGATATCATCTTTCTGATGATCCTACGGAGGCTCAGTTAGATGCATTTGCTGCGGTCTTTAAGGGATCTCAGCGCCCATTATTGTTGGTGGGGCATGGGGCTGTGATTTCTCGTGCAGCTAAGGAAGTCAAGCAACTTGCGGAACTACTCAATGCACCGGTGACTACAACATTGCTTGCCAAAGGGATATTTCCTGAATCTCATGAATTGTCACTAGGGTTTTTGGGAATGCATGGCACTGCTTATGCCAATATTGCAGTCACAGAATGTGATTTGATTTGTTCGATTGGTTCTCGATGGGATGATCGAATTACTCCGGCTAAAATCGAACGTTTTTGCCCGACTGCGAAAAAGCTTCATATTGATATTGATCCGGCTGAAATTAATAAAATTTTAGTTCCTGATGCCAGTATCGTTGGAGATGCTAAGCAGGTGCTTCAGCGGTTGATTCCTAGGCTTAACCCTCTTAAAACTCAGGAGTGGATTGAGTCAATGATCCGTAATAAAAAGCGATATCCGCTTAAGTTTAAAATTCATGGGGGTCTTAAGGCTCAACATGTATTGTATGAGTTGTTTCAATTAACCGATGGAAATGCCATTGTGACTACTGATGTTGGACAGCATCAAATGTGGGCTGCTC
>CAZZBY010000039.1:0-7787 GCA_964652635.1 uncultured Candidatus Marinamargulisbacteria bacterium
ACTCGCACAGCAAAGACGAAAATCCCCTTTCAAAAGCCCATCCTCATCAAATGGACTAAGTCTCAGCCAAGACTTCACTATGGAAACACGGTCGACATCATTGGACAATTTTGCCAACTACAAGCCCAGCGAAATCCAGGCCAATTCAATCAGATAGAGTATTATCGAAAAAAGGGAATATGGGGCCAAT
The DNA here is from genome assembly GCA_964652635.1 of uncultured Candidatus Marinamargulisbacteria bacterium. Taxonomy (GTDB): domain Bacteria; phylum Margulisbacteria; class Marinamargulisbacteria; order SXXA01; family SICP01; genus CAMCZW01. The sequence goes on from CAZZBY010000039.1 coordinate 191, forward strand.
TCAAAGTCACAAAATTCAATGCCATCACCCCCACTACCGGCTACTGGATCAAAAAAATGGCCATTCGAACACGACAAAAAATCCATCAGCTCCACCGAAATACTCTCGAATCCCCCTATGCCGAACTTTACATTGGGCTCATCTTTGGAGATAGCGGGATTAGCCTTCCAAGAGAACTCAAAAAACAATTCAAAGCTACTGGACTCACCCACCTCATCGTCGTATCTGGATCTCAAGTGGGGTTATTAGTGGGTATTGGACTTAGAATTTTATCCCTACTCAACACTCCCGCAACACTTAAATTTGGAATCATTTCCTTTGTCAATCTAGTATTCTTTTTCATCACAGGCGGAGAAGCCTCGATTTGCAGAGCCATCATCATGGCCGAAATGATGCTCATCATCCAATGGCTCAACCGAAAAACACCAATGGCCTATGTCATGAGTTTGACCATCACCATCATGATCATTTTCACACCACTCGTCATATTTGATATTGGCGCATATCTGTCATTTGCCGCCACATTTTCTCTAATCTGGGTAGCCCCTAAAATAGAGGCACTTCTCCCTGGCCCAAAATGGATCTCCCCCTATCTGTCGATCACATTAGCCCCATTCATCTGCACACTTCCCATCATATGGCAGATGACCAATACCATTTCCTTCACATCGATTATCACTAATCTCATGATGGTCTCCTGGATTGAATGTCTCGTCGTCATTGGGTTTGCATCAACCTGTATCGGGATGATACTCCCAATCGGCACACAATTACTCAACAATCTCTCATGGATGATACTCAAATTCATCATTTGGATATTACCTTACTTTTCACATATCCATTGGTTGACACTACATACACCTCATATGCCAATCCTAGTCCCCATCACGATTACAGGATTGATCGTTACCATCCTCATGCACTACGAAACAAAGTCCTCAAAAAGACATTATTGGGTATGGGCACTAATCATCCTAATAGGAGGCCTAGTGATATGGTCAAAGTTAAGACATTATCCTCTAAAAATTACATTTCTGGATGTAGATCAAGGGGACTCCACACTTATCGAGACACCAAGCCATGACATTATTCTGATCGATGTCGGTAAACATCATGCAGAATCCGTCCTAATCCCAGCACTTTATTACAAAGGCATCGACCATATTGACCTCATCATCATTACGCATTTTGACATAGATCATTATGGAAGCCTCGAGCAACTGATAGACGAAATCCCCATTACCGCCATTATGGACAACGGAAATAGTCAAAAAAAGTGGCCAAACTACCTCTCATTACTCTCAAAACATCATATCAAACATATCGAAGTCAAAGAAAATACAAGTATCCAGTTAAACTCAATCTGTTTAAATTTTTTAGGTCCTCCCGTCAATCGAAATCGAGAAGAATTAAGCGAAAACAACCAATCCGTCATCTGTAAATTAAAAAGCGGTCCAGTTTCGCTACTACTGACAGGCGACCTCGAAGCGGAACAGGAATTAGAACTCGTCAATCAGCATGCAGAGGACTTGGACGTAGAAATCCTAAAGCTAGGCCACCACGGAAGTAAAACCTCATCCACTCCCGAACTATTAGCCGCCACAAGCCCTAAATATGCCGTTATCAGTGCCGGCATCAAAAATCGCTATGGCCACCCCTCAAAAGAAGTCATGGAGAGGATAGAAAATCTCAAAATCATCCCTTTTCAAACTCCACAATCCGGAGCCATCGAATGCAATATCGATAAAGAAAAAATCAGATGGAAAACTTTCATCAATTAAGATAGCCTTAACCGTCATGTCAGTCACCACTCCACCAGTAAATAATCCAAAGGAATTAAGCACAGTCCAAGCCTGGTCCATTGTGATGATCATATCAATCCTAGCCATCGGATTTCTGTTTTGGCTCATCTATATCAAGGAATCCCCCCAAAACCACCCTCAATACGCTAAACTCCTGCCCCTAATTAACGCCATCTTCAATTGTTGTAGCACGGTATGCCTAGTCTTTGGAATCACCGCAATCAAAAAACAGCTCAAAAAACGCCATATGACCTTCATGATTTCAGCATTTGCATTTTCAACCGCATTTTTAATCACCTACATCATCTATCACAGCATGTTCGGAGATCTTACGTTTACAGGTCAAGGCTGGACACGGCCCTTCTATTTTTCAATTCTCATCACACATATCCTCCTTACCATAGTCGGTTTGCCTTTAATCCTGATCACCTTTCTATTTGCCATCTTAAAAAAGTGGCCAAATCACAAAGCCATCGCTAAAAAAACATTCCCAATCTGGCTCATCATCTCCATCACAGGAGTTCTCATCTATATCTTCCAGCAACTTTTCCAAAAATAAATCGACAACCAAGAACCATAAAAAAACGACAGTGACGATCAGGGTATCAAAGCAATGAAACGCTTTAGTCGTCAGTTAAAGTAATCCGAATTGAAAAAAGCCCCCACTAGAACTAAAATAAAAGCAATGAGTACGCATACAACATCTTCCATGAATATCAACCAAGACTCAGTGGCCCATCGCCAACTCACTGACTATCACTTTATTACAAATATTACAGAAAGTAAGCGTCAAACTGGACATTATTTTGTCTTAGTCATTGGTCAAAAAAGCCTCCGATTAGTCGAACATGCTTCACCAAATACCAATATTTTTGAATTAGACTGGGCCAATCTGAGCCTTAAAATCAACCATCATTCCAAAGGAACCGAATTCAACCAAGCTTTTTACATCAAATTAAAACGGATTTTAGACCTTCCTCAAAAAAAGCAAGCCGTAATTTTTCGTAAAAAACGAACCACGATCACCCCCTATAAAGTGACACAAGAATCCACAGAAGCTCCGAATAAAGAGATCAACCCTATTTACCAATTATTACTCACAGAGGGATTTTTCAGAAACAAAGAAGACTTGTCGGCCTCCGAAATCATTGCGTCCCCCACTGAAATTAGTGCACTAATTTCAGAATTTCGCACCATCATCGAACCACTCAAGATAGCCACATTTTCACCAAGCAACTTCTAAGGAAAATGATAATCGGAATTACAGGCGGCACCGGATGTGGAAAAAGCACATGTGCCTCACTGATGAAAACTCAACTTAACGCAACTCTCATCGACTTGGACATCGTCGGTCATGAAGTCCTGCAAGATCCCAATATCAAATCAACACTTATCTCAACATTTGGCCCCTCCATCATCAATGCAAACACCGCCGAAATCGACCGTCCCAAACTAGGTCAAATCGTCTTTTCAAACCAACATCACCTTGACATTCTCAATCGCATCATGCACCCCAAAATCAAACAAAATACCATCACAATCATCACCCAACATCAAAACTCCCCAATACCCATGATTATCGAAGGTGCCCTCATCGAAAAAATTGGCCTCCGCCCCTACTGCACTTACCTCATTTCAATCGACGCCCCCATCGAAAAACGACAACAACTCAACCCCAAAAAATGGAACCAAATCGCCAAACACCAACCCACGCAAGATGAATACAACAAAAGTGCCACCCATATCCTCCACAACCCTTACACTCAAGAATTCAAAAAAAACATTTCAGAGCTAATTAAAAAGCTTTCACAATGTAATGAGAAAGCGGAGAAACCACTGGCAGGCTTACGCCCTCTTATTTGACTTTATTAATCAGGGTATTCAAAAAGAGATCTCGGTTCCAGCTTCACTCACTTCATTACCCATTTTGAGACTGGTCCCATTTCCTCTAAGTCAGTCCCAATTTAACCAGGTGTTCGACAAAAACACCCGATTTTACGCTCAAACTCTCTAAATTATAGGGATTTACATACTTAGCTATCCAAATATTTATTGACTAGCTATCTTATTTTGGATAGTATAATCCTGTATTAAATAGGAGTTATATTGTGCCAGAAGTAGAAACAATGAGCCTTTACCAGTTCTTTCAGCAGTTCCCGAATGAAGAAGATGCCCGTAAGTTCTTTGAAACTAAACGCTGGAATGGTGCTATTTCTTGTCCGTATTGCGGGTCCGATTCTGTTTATGAATGCAAGGACCATAAGCCAATGCCTTACCGTTGCCGCAATTGTCGTAAACATTTCAGCGTCCGAACTGGAACAGTTTTAGAGGAGTCCCGCCTTCCTCTGCAAAAATGGCTCATGGCAATATATATGATGACTACCGCCCGTAAAGGCATCCCATCAACTCAAATGGCGCGTGAGCTTGGCATTACACAAAAATCTGCATGGTTTTTAGCCCAGCGCATCCGCGAAACATGGAATGGTAACCCAGATGGTCCATTTAACGGGTCCCCTGTAGAAGTTGATGAAACTTTTATCGGCGGCAAGGAAAAGAACAGACATGCCAGCAAGAAATTACATGCTGGACGTGGGACCGTTGGCAAACAAGCTGTTATGGTCGTGTTAGAGCGTGGCGGGCGTGTTGTTGCAATGCCTGTTAAATCTACGGACCGTGAAACCCTGCATGGTGTTATCAATGCTACGGTCCAGAAAGGCGCAACTATTTACACTGATGATCATCGGTCCTACCTGGGAATGCAAGGCTACAATCACGAAACTGTTAAACATAGTGTAGGTGAGTATGTCCGCGCACAGGCACACACAAATGGCGTGGAAAGTTTTTGGGCATTGTTGAAGCGTGGCTACTATGGCATTTACCATTATATGAGCCATGAACATCTGCATCGATACGTAAATGAATTCTCTTTCCGTCATAATACCGCAAAAGTAGGGACCATGGATTTTATCGTTATGACGGTTGAGAGAATGGTAAATCGTCGACTAACATATAAGGAGTTAATCAATGCCGCCTAAAGACAACACTATAGAACCAATCGACGCACCATTTGATGCTGTCGTTTCAAATATCGTAAAATCAGATAGCGGTCCGGTAAAATTGCCCAGGGCTCTCTATACAGGGAAATTGCCTATCGGAGACTTCGAGCTTGATTGCGCGGTACTAGATAATGGTCGGCGTGTACTTTCCGCTACTTCCATCTTTGAAGCATTTGGACGTTCCCGTAAAGGTATGAATTCCCGATTAGAAATTGCAGGGACTAAAATCCCTCCATTCTTAGCCGCAAAGAACCTAGAGCCGTATATAGATCAATCGGTTTTAGAGCGGACCACCTTACTTCACTACCAAGATGGGAAAAGTCGTAAATCAGGTTATACAGGAACGCTTTTGCCAAAAATGTGCGAAGTATATCTGGTAGCACGGCGAGAGGACAAACTAACGGACTCACAACAGAAATTAGCAGTTCAAGCGGAAATACTACTTTCATCATTGGCGCAGGTAGGTATTGATGCCCTTATCGATGAAGCCACAGGATTTCAATACGATAGAAAGCACAACGCTCTTAGGTTACTACTTTCCAAGTATATTGCGGAGGGTCTGAGAAAATGGCTTCCGATGTTCCCTGATTCATTCTTTGCTGAACTGGACCGTCTATATGCCAATGAAACGACCACATCCAAAAATCGGCCACAATACTACGGAAAATTTATCAATAAGTATATCTACGATCCGATAGAATATGGGTATGTGAAAAATAAATTGAATGAGCTTAACATTGCCAGTGATGGCAAAAGACGTGCTAGGTTCCATCAATGGCTTACTGATGATGGACGGACCATCCTTACGCATCAAATAGGACGTTTGCAGGGTAAAATGGAAGATTGCAAAAATATTGAGCAGTTTAAGGACAGGGCCGCTAAACAAAAACAGGTTTCTATTGCTCCGTATCTCTTTGATGAAATGAACCAGATAACTGATTAATTTTGAAAAGTTCCATGACAAGTGAGGCTTTTCTTCTGGGTTAATGGCTAACTAAGTATATAGACCCCCTTTTTTTAGACCTGTGCCACATACACATCCACCTTCGCTCTACGAGCTATGGCGGACACAAGCAAAAACTGAGTTCGAGAATTAACACTCAATTCGCTACCATTTTCTCTAACTCAGTGCCAATTTAACCCCAACAAAAAACCCATCAGGTGTTCGACAAAAACATCCGATTTTACGCTCAAACTCTCTAATTATGTGTTAAAAATAAGGGGCATAGTGGCGGAGAGAGAGGGATTCGAACCCCCGGTGACTGCGAAGCCACAACGGTTTTCAAGACCGCCGCATTAAACCGCTCTGCCATCTCTCCATCTTGGATTCTAACATGCAGAATCGACATCGTAGAAGAGGTCTATGATTTTGGTTTTTCTTTTAAAACAGTCCTGAAGTGATTCCCATTCACAAACACAACGTCTAGTGTGTCCCATGCTGGATTCCATATTTTAGTGTAGGAATCGCTTAATCTTAAGTTTGCTGTGCCATCCTCTGATTGACTTACTTTGGTTAGAATTCTAATATTTTTCTGCAGAATGAAGCCTAATAGAAACATTTCTTGTACGTTTAGATAGTGGAAAATGTGGTCACTATCTTCAGCGTGATACTGAGTAATAGCCCTCACCCACTGCACAATCTGGGGATCTTGAGGATGAGATTCAAGAGAAGAATGAACCCTAGTGATTTCTAATTTGCTCGCTTGCTCTTCGTAATTTGTAGTGAGGTGTGCAAAGTCCTCCTCCGAGATCCCTAGAGATTTTGCATCGCATCGTTTTGCTGCCGCAAGAATGTTCGCTTTATACTGCATTTGGTCCGAGAATAAGCCAGTTACGACACTCCGTACTTTGCTATCATCCATTGTTGGACTATCGCTAGATTTCCGAGAAGCTTCGTTTATCAGTTCGGCATTCATCTGAGAAAAAAAAGGATGGTGAGGCCTGTCAGGAGTAGTAAGCCATGTCAGAAATGCAGAATATGGAAAGCGAGTTGATAGCCCATCCAATACTAACTGTTGCCTCTCACTGTGCTGTTCGCATCCCTGTACTAGGGATTGATCTTTAAAGGGAGACTCAATAAAAGCGTTTCGAATAACTTCTTGAACAGCCGTTGGTTGCTTGACATACTCCTTAATTAGAGTAGTCAACCTCACCCTTAATCCAGATGGTGATATATAATCCTGACCAACTTTTACCGAAGTCCTTTTGGACATGCCAATGACGCCCCCCCCACATCCAACTAATAAGGCCATAGGCCCGCAATCACCAAAACCAGGAACATCTTGTATAGTGCAAGAGGTTTTTGTACCGTCACTGATGATGTTGGCCCTTTGTCGACCTAAGGAGGAGGCTCTTTGAGCAGAAGCAGCAGCATCACCCATCCCAAAGAGGGCAGCAAGTAGCGCAGCCAGCCCTAGAGTCTCACCGAATGCCGATGTAGCACTGCTGGGAGCCGGTTTAGCAGGAGGCCGTGTTTTTCCAACTGCGAGTAGTTTATGCTGAATTGTAGTACAGGCACGGCATATCTTTTTCATAATGAATCCACCTAAATTTTCTTAAGTTTTATATCTTCGAGATGTTATCGGGATTTTTCGTTAAAAGTTTCTGTTACGCAGCTCTTATCGCTTAAATCCACTGCCATATAGTTCCCCCGAGTGAGCGACTATAAACGTAAGTGAGTTAGAGTGTAATGAAGATAATGCTGGTTTTAATCGATGGATTTTCGCTCAGAATTTGTGT
>CAZZBY010000040.1:0-7721 GCA_964652635.1 uncultured Candidatus Marinamargulisbacteria bacterium
GTCGGTGCCTCGATATGTAGTAGATGCAGTTGTGACGCATATTTTACGGCAGTATCCTGAAGCGAGAGTGTTTCAAGAACCGACGATTGAGGTGGGAATTCGGTTCCCGATCCCAAATATTTGATGATGGGTATTGAAGAGTCGTTAGAATTGTCTCTTGATTTTAGTAAGTTGGAAGTTGTTGTTGCGTCCGGGGTTAAGTGTATTCCCTTGGTGATTCAGGATTATCAGACGCGTCAGGTGTTGATTGTTGGATATGTGAATGAGGCGGCACTTGAGCATACTCGCCGGACGGGATTTGCGACGTTATGGAGTACTTCACGTGGCGAGTTGTGGGAGAAGGGATCGACATCTGGTGATCGGTTACGAGTGGTTGAAATTTGGGTGAATTGTGAACAAAATTCGGTGTTGTACTTGGTTAATTTGGAAGGGAAAGGGGCTTGTCACACACAGGATGAGGACGGGCAGCCTCGGGTGAGTTGTTTTTATCGGAAGTTGAAGCAACCCTTTACTGAGTTATCCTCCTCCAACCCCCTCCCGAGAAGGGAGCTTTTATTGGATGGGCTTGAGTAAGCTTGGCTCGAATTCTTTAGGTTTTTCGAAACCGAGTAGGGTGCATAGCGTAGCTGCTACATTGGCTAGGCCTGGGGTGTTTATTGGGGCTAAGGTAAATTTTTTATCGAGGCCCTTACCTACTATGGCGCAGGGGACGGGATTGAGCGTGTGTGATGTTTTGGGGACTTTTTGGCCATTTTTGATTTCGAACATGATATCAGCATTGCCGTGATCGGCTAAGATGATGGCGCAGCCGTTTAAGTCATGGATGGTTTGGAGGAGTTGGGTGATGCAGTGATCGGTGACTTCGACAGATTTGATGGTGGCTTGTACGTTTCCGGTATGTCCGACCATGTCTCCGTTGGCAATGTTAATTCGGCCAAATTTGTAGTGGCCGCTTTTCAGTAGTTCGATGGCTTTTTGTGTGGATTCGTGGGCTTTCATTTCAGGTTTTTGGTCGAAAGGGATGCGATCGGATGGGATTTCGACATAAGTTTCTAATGTCTTATCGATGTATCCAGAGTTATTCCCATTCCAAAAATAAGTGACATGTCCGTATTTTTGAGTTTCGGAAATTGCAAAGCTTTTGATACCCATCTGGCAGAGATAGGTGCTGAGGGGATGGTTTATTTGGGGAGGTTGCACGAGGAAGTTTCGTGGAAGTTTGAGGTCTCCGTCATATTGCATCATACCCGAAAAATGAACTTTTGGAACTCGAACACGGTCGAATTTGTCGAAATTTTCGGATTCGAAAGCTTGGGTAATTTCGATGGCGCGATCGCCTCTGAAATTGAAGAAAATGACGCTATCGTTATCCTTGATTTGACCGATGGGTTGATGATGATCGACGATGACGAATGGGGGGAGGTATTGGTCGTTTTGGCTGGGATTTTCTTGGTAGTAGGTGGTAACGGCCTGCGTTGCAGAGTGGAAGTGTCGGCCGATGCCTAAGACATGGGTGTCCCATCCTCGTTTCACGATATCCCAGTCGGCATTGTACCTGTCCATGGTGGTGATCATTCGGCCGCCACCTGATGCAATTTGATAGTCGACGTTGAAGGTGCTTTTGAGGTGAGTCAGCATTGTTTCGAGGGTGGCGATGTAGGTGAGGGCTGATTTTTCGTAGACATCGCGGCCGTCTAGGAGGATATGGATACGGGCGGTTTTGACCCCGTTTTCAGTGGCTTTTTCAAGCATTTTTAGGAGGTGTTTAATGTGAGAATGGACATTTCCATCGGATAAAAGACCAATGAAATGAAGGGTGCTTTTGTGATCGATTACATTTGAAATTGCGGATTTCCAGGGCTGATTTTGGAAGAGTTCCCCACTATCAATCGCCATTTGGACGAGTGAGGCACCTTGGTCGAATACTCGACCGGCCCCAAGGGTGTTGTGGCCCACTTCGCTATTGCCCATGTCGTCATCGGTCGGCATGCCAACTGCAGTACCATGGGCTTTGAGTTGGGTATAGAGTGGTGTCTTTATGAGACGGTCAAGAGTTGGGGTGTTGGCCATGTAGACGGCATTGCCTTCGAATGGCTTTCCGATACCGATGCCATCCATGATAATTAATAGGACTGGCCCTGGACAGGGGTTTGGAATTACACTTTTATTTAAATTGAGTGATGACATTGTCTGTAGTATATCGGGTTTGGTTATTTTGGAGGAGTGACAAATGATTCAAGTAATTGTGAATGGTGCGAGTGGCAAGATGGGTGAGTGTACCGTTAAAACGGTTCGGAATGAGCCTGATTTTGAGCTTCTTGCCGAATGTAATCGTGAAAATCCGTTGGAAAAGGCATTAAGCTTGTATAAGCCAGATGTGGTCATTGATTTTACTCATCCGTCGGTTGTGAAACAAAATGCGGAGTTGATTATTCGGGCTGGTGCCCATGCGGTGATTGGGACGACGGGGCTCAATTCTACTGATTTGCAAGCGCTTACCGAGTTGGCTAAGCGGCATCATGTGGGGGTGTTGGTCATCCCTAATTTTGCGATTGGTGCAGTGTTGATGATGAAGTTTGCGGTTGAAGCGGCTCAACATCTCCCTCGTGTTGAAATTATTGAATACCATCATGATCAAAAGGCCGATTCACCGTCCGGGACTGCCATTAAAACGGCTCAGTTGATTTCTGCTGCGGTGCCGTCTGTGAATCAAACTCCTCTTGTTGAGAAGGAATTCATTACAGGGTGTCGGGGTGGGGAGTGTCATCATATTCCGATTCATTCGGTGCGGTTGCCGGGGTATGTGGCGAGCCAGGAAGTGATTTTGGGGGCATTGGGGCAAACTCTTCATTTACGGCATGATACTGTTTCACGTGAATCCTTTATGTCTGGAGTTGTGCTGTGTGTGAAACGGGCATCTGATTTTAGCGGGCAGTTGGTGTATGGGTTGGAGAGGTTGCTTTAGGGGACTGCTGCGAAATACCCCAGATGTGCAATTTATCGCCATGCTTAACTCTACCGGCTTCGCTGAAGCTCCACTTCTCAGGTAGTCTTCACCTCAAAATTTTTGCATATCTCAATCCTTTTGAGCTAGCCCCACTCAGGGGACTTGGGCTTTCCTTTAGATATCGGTTAGGAGTTGATCCCTCGGACCCTGGGTGGTGGCTATAGCCGCTGTATCGAAGGGCCGACTGTAGAATCCTAGGGGGTTTTTTGCTAGAGTAAGTGGACTTTTTGAATGAGGTTTTAGATGAAAAAATATATCGTGGCCGTAGTTGGCGCAACTGGAGTGGTTGGGCGGGAAATTATATCGACTCTTGAGCAGAGGAAGTTTCCTGTTGGAAAATTAATTCCCTTAGCATCGGAGCGGTCATTGGGGCAAACGGTGGATTTTAATGGTGAGTTGATTGCGGTTCAGGTATTAACATCGGAGTCTTTTGAAGCGGTTGATTTTGCGTTGTTTTCTGCGGGAGGGTCGATTTCGGAAAAATTTGTCCCTGAAGCGGTGAAACGAGGGGTGGTGTGTATTGATAATACGTCATACTTTAGAATGCATGACGATGTGCCTTTAGTCGTGCCAGAAGTGAATGGGCATGCTTTGAAACGTCATCATGGGATTATTGCGAATCCGAATTGTTCGACGGCACAGATGGTGATGGTGTTAAAGCCAATCCATGATGCCGTGAGGATTAAGCGGATTGTGGTGTCGACATATCAGTCCGTATCGGGGGCGGGTAAGGAAGCCATGGCCGAGCTTGAGCAGCAAAGCCGAGTTAATTTGGCGGGTGGAAATGCCGAGTCTACTGTATTTAAAAAATCGATTTCGTTTAATTTAATTCCTCAAATTGATAGTTTTACTGAGAGTGGCTATACCAAAGAAGAACTTAAAATGATTAATGAAACTCAGAAGATTTTGGAGGATTCGTCGATTGCGATAACAGCCACTTGTGTGAGGGTGCCGGTTTTTATTGGGCATAGTGAGTCGATTAATATCCAGACTGAGAAAAAAATTACGACGGATGAAGTGCGCACTTTATTGTCCCAATTTCCTAATGTGGAAGTGATGGATGACCCTGCTAATGGCGTGTATCCGACTCCAAAAGAAGTGGCGGGGACTGATCCGACTTATGTGGGACGGATTAGAGAAGATTTGTCGATTGAAAACGGGATTGAGCTTTGGTGTGTTGCGGATAACCTTCGGAAGGGGGCCGCATTAAACGCGGTTCAAATCGCTGAGTCGCTTATTCTGTAGGGGGGATTTCCCTAAAATGGGACTGTTGCGAAATTTCCCTCTTTGAGAGGAGTGGCACGAAGTGACGGGGTGTTTTGGTTGCAAGATGTCTCGTGACTACCCCGTCACGCTTGGGCATGCCACCCCTTCTGAGAAGGGGAATTTTTTAATTTGTCCTTATTTGATGGAGTAGTTATGGTTCATCCAGATGTTCTAAATTTTTTTGAAAATGGGGCGATCCGGTTTGGGAAATCGCATCGGGCTGTGGGGTATTTTTCGGAATTTACACAGCAGTTGAGATTTTATGTGCTGGCGTCAGAATTGAATTGGAGTCAGCAGCATCAGGTGTTGGATGTGGGATGTGGGCAAGGGGATTTGGTGGGATTTTGTCGTGAGGAAGGATATCCCTGTGGATATTATGGGGTGGATGTGTCTCCGTCGATGATTCACATTGCCCGATCTGTGTTTGGAGATTCGATGTTTAAGGTGCAGGATTTTATGGATCCTTTTTATGTGCCAGAGGTGGATTTTGTACTGGGGTCTGGGGTGGCGAATGTCGCAATTGAAAATTCGATGGCCTATGTTGTGGGGTTGATTAGTAAGGGGTTTTCTGTGAGTCGAGTGGGATGTGGGTTTAATTTTTTATCATCGTTGACCCCGGTTTCTGATCGTAAATCTCAGATGATGTATTATGACCCGATTGATGTTATGAAGTTTTGTTTCACACTTACCCCACATGTGGTGCTGAAGCATCATTATTTACCGAATGATTTTACTGTGTGTTTATTTAAACCTTAGGATACTCAATGTTTTATGTGCTTTAGGAGCTTACTCATTTCCTGTGAATTTCTCTGAGTATTTGACAAATATCGTCGGATTTCTTTCATGGTATTGAGTTTGTGAGGATGATTATAAGATGAGCATTGCGTCACCAAAGCTGTAGAAGCGGTAGTTGTGCTTAATGGCGTCTTTGTAGGCCTCTTGAATGGGCTTTAGTCCTGCCAATGCGGATACCATGCATATTAGTGTGGATTTTGGCAGGTGAAAATTGGTGATTAGGGCGTCGACCATTTGAAACGTGTATCCTGGATAAATAAACAAATTTGTACTTTGGGTGCCGGATTGGAGCTGCCCGTTATTCATACTGGATTCTAATGTTCGGACCACGGTGGTCCCGACGGCGATGATGCGTTTTTTGGCTTGTTTGGCTTGGATTAGTCTTTTGGCGGTGGGTTCTGTGATATGGACAGATTCATGATGCATGGGATGATCGAGGATAGAGTTGGTTTCGATGGGTTTGAAAGTGCCGTATCCCACATGGAGTGTGATGGTTTCGGTTTGAATGCCTGTTTTTTTAATTTGGTCGAGTAAATCCTGTGTAAAATGAAGTCCCGCTGTGGGTGCTGCGACTGCGCCTTTGTGTTTGGCGAATACGGTTTGATACCTTTCCTCCGCATCTGGGATGGGGTGTGTGATGTAGGGGGGTAGGGGGATTTCTCCGTGGTGATCTAGAATGTCCCAGATGGGATGTGGAGACTGAAATTGGATGATGTGGATGGGGGAGTCAGGCGTTTTGAGGATGAGTTGAATGGATGTGTTTTGTGAGAGTTGAAGTGTGTCTCCTATCGATAATCGTCTTGCATTTTTGATGAGGCAAGTCCACTGCATGTCTGTGGATGTGGGATTGAGGAGGAGGATTTCGATCATTGCGCCGCTATGTTTTTGGGTGTGAATGCGGGCTTTGATGACTTGGGTGTCATTAAATACTAAGACATCGTTGGAGGTGAGAAATGAGAGGATGTGACTAAAATGAGTGTGATGGCGTTGGTTGGTGCTGCGATCTAGTACTAATAACCGACTTTCACTACGGTTTTTTAGGGGGATTTGGGCGATTAAATGGGGGGGAAGGTGATAGTCAAATTCTGAGGTGTTCATGAGAGGGTATTGTAAGGGGTTTGGTGTTGATATGCTATAACACGGAAAACTTTTCGTGGGACTGTTGCGAAATACCCCGATGTGCAATTTTCGCCATGCTTCACTATAACGGCTTCGCTGAAGCTCCGCCTCTAAGATAGTCTGCTCATTGCGATCAATTACACATCGGAGTATTTCGCAATAGTCTCTTCGTTTTAACGGGTTCCATTTTGGGTATATTTTGCCTATAGTGGGGATGTTATTTTGGAGATGCAACTTATCGTAATTTTATTTCGATAAAGTAATGTATCGATTTGGTTTGTCTTTTTTTAATCTATGAGGGAGTGGTTTTATGGCAACAGCACGTGTAGCAGGACGACATCTAGGCCCTAAATTACCAGCTGATAAGGCAGGGAGTACGGTTTTAGATACTGTATTGCCAAAGGTTAAGGGGGTTCGGCTTAATATGATGGATGCGGCTTCTGCTCAAGCTTCTCTTAAGCAATTGAAGGCTGTGGTTGATCCTGTTTTACCTCAAATTCCTCATCGTGCCTCTCGTGTTAAGCTTGCCAAGGCTGTGATTGCTCAATTTGCATCGGTTAATGCCTCGTCGACTGATGATCAAATTGCGGTGTGCTTTAAGGATGCCATTCCAGATTTAGTCGCGATTTTGAAATCGATTGCAGGGATTGTTCCTGGCCCAAATGGTGAAGTGGAGCAGGATGAGGAGAAACTCCATGACTTTTTAAAGTATGTTTTTGAAGGGACTGGAGCAAATGATGCTACTCCCGAGATGAAGGCCTTAATTTTTTTACATCTTGTTGCAAAGTCTAGTCCAGATGATGTTGCGGCGTATCTTAACCAGCTTAAAGAGATGCCAACACTGTCATTACCTGTGATGTATGACACTTTTGCTAAGCTTAAAATGGGGGCTGATAATGGGTTTTTGATTTTTGATCTATCTGTAAGGACTCTTCCTGTCGAAGTTCAACAGGAACTTCGTCAAATGGTGTATTCGGCTCCAGTGGCTGCGGGTGTAGATGCCCTTACTTTGCTTTTGCCTGATGCGCGGTCGCGTGAAGTTAAGCTTTCTGAAATATTAGATGGTCTTGCTTGGGGGGCTTATCGGCATTCTTCGACTGAACATTCCCTGGCAGTTCAGGCACTGACTCAGTATTTTAATTCTGATTCTCTAAATTCTGTACAGTTTCAAACGGATGCGCGACGAGTATTAGATGCGGTTCGCTGTACTCCTCCACGCCTTCATCATTCGGTATTATCGTCATTGATGAAGGCAGCGATGAAGTTGGGGCATTACCGTATTGCTACTGAAGCGGCGGTTCTCTTTTATGATCTGTGTCCAGAAAGTTCGCAGAAATCATCGGTGATGAAAGCACTTTTTGCATCTTGTACGGAATTGGCCAAAATCGATTTATTTCCGGCATTGCTTCCTAAGCCTCCTATTGTGGTGTCGTCTGAAGCGTGTGATGTATTTATTGATTGTGCAGTGGCAAGGGGTCGTGAGTTATCGGGGCAAAAAGAGTCTCCTCGGGTATGGGATTCCTTGGTTGCAGGA
>CAZZBY010000041.1:0-7605 GCA_964652635.1 uncultured Candidatus Marinamargulisbacteria bacterium
TGTTAAAGCCCATACTTTCCAACATGGCAACTTTGTCTTGGTCAACGCCAATGCCAATATTGTAGAGATCCTCTTTGGTGGTGATGACTTCGAGTACATTTTGGTTTCCGATGGGGGTAACTGCAGAGTCGCCTAATTCGGCGGTCATGGCACCTTTGACTCGGTCAAAATCAGTGGATTTTTCGATAATAAGGTAGAAATGATTGGGGTCAATATTGACTTGTTTATAGATGTAATTGAGGATGAAGTTATTGATATTTCCCACTCGGTAGAGGTTAGAAATATCCGATCCTTTAAGCACACTGACTTGTCCGCTATTTTCAAAGTCTGCGAGGGTTTGTTCTTCGAGTAGCACGGATACGACTGAGCCGGATTTCCGGATGCGGTTGAGCATTTCGACTTCGTTTATTCCACTTAGTTGGGCGAGTTTTTGGATGTCTGAGTAGCCCAGTACCGTTTCGACACGATGGTCTTGACGCTCAAGCTGAATGCGCCGATAGACAACGGATAAGCTGGAGAGTAAAGCGGCCCCAATGATAAAATAGGAGAGGTATTGTGTGACCTTTTTATATTGATTGAACACGGTATAAGTCTATTGGGGTATTTTATAATCGTCAACGTGGGGGAGACGGAGTGCGGCTTCGATGAAAGCATCGAGATCGCCGTCCATGACGCCTTGAACATCGCTAGTTTCAATGGTAGTCCTTAGATCTTTAACCATTTTGTAAGGGTGGAAGACATAGGAGCGGATTTGGTTACCCCATCCGTTTTCTTTACTTGGGCCACGCAATTCGTTTACTTTGGTTTGATGCTCTTCTTCCATGCGTTTGGCGATGCGGGATTTAAGGATTATCATGGCGATTTCTTTGTTGGCACCTTGTGACCGACTATTTTGAGATTGGGCAACGATTCCGGTGGGGATATGGGTGATTCGGATGGCGGAGTCGGTTTTATTAATGTGTTGTCCTCCTGCGCCGGATGCACGGTAAGTGTCGATACGGAGGTCTTTAATATCGATGTCGATGTCTGAAAAATCGGTACTAATTTCGGGGATGACATCCACAGCCGCAAATGAGGTTTGACGCTTATCATTAGCATTAAATGGGGACAATCGCACTAGACGGTGAATCCCAATTTCAGTTTTGCATAATCCGTAGGCAAATTCTCCTCTGACGACTAGGGTGGCGGATTTGATCCCGGCTTCTTCGCCTAAGGTTTCGTCGACGAGCTCGACTAAAAATCCTTTTTTTTCAAACCATCTTAGGTACATGCGGTATAGCATTTGGGCCCAATCTTGTGCGTCTGTCCCCCCTGCCCCAGCGTAGATACTAAAAATGCAGGCTGAGGTGTCATATTTACCCGAGAGTAAGGTGGTAATTTCTAATTTGGAGAGTCTCTTTTTGACTTCGTTTTCTAGCTGTCGTGCTTCTTGAAGCAGGGTGTCTGCTTGATCAGGATCTTCTTTGGCCATATCCACATAGACTTGAATATCGCTGATCATGGTTTCTAATGCGTCAAATTGAGCGACAATGGCTTTTAACTGACTTAATTTTGAAAATATTTCCTGGGCTCTATCGTTTTTTGTCCAGAAACTTTCTAGTGCAATCTCAGCTTCAATTTTTCGGATATCTTCTTTTTTTGACGCGAGGTCAAAGATAGTCTCCGAGATTTTTGAGAGTATGACGATGATCTTTGAGTTGGATTTCGTTCATTGTCATTGCTCCTTTTTTACCTTTTCCTACGCCCTTCTTCCTCTTTGTTGACAACAATTTCAGCACGCATGATGACGGAGATCGACTCTTCGCGGACGCTTTGGATCATTTCTTTAAACATGGAAAAGGCTTCGAGTTTGTATTCGATGAGGGGGTCTCTTTGGCCGTAAGCTCTGAGGCCAATGCCTTCTCTAAGGACGTCCATATTGTGGAGGTGGTCGACCCATTTACGGTCGAGAGTGGTGAGAATGGCGCGTTTGGAGACGATTTCCTCGAAAATATGTTCGGGGTATCGATTGGTTTTGGAGAGATAGACATTAAATATTGTCTGTTTTAAAAATGAGAGTTTGGGATCCGTTTTAGATCTATCCATTACTTCCTTAATATTTTTGATAGGGAAGGCAACTTGAAGCTGTTCACACATTAACTCGACCGCTTCATCGTTCCATTCGACTTTATTTTCGGGAAAAAGTTGGGTGATGTAGCCGTCGATTAAGTCGTTGATCATTTCTTGAACCTTAAGCTGAACGTGTTGACCCGCCATTAATTGCATTCTTAAGGCATACATGGTGTTGCGCTGCTTTGAAATCACGTCATCGTATTGGAGGATTTGCTTTCGGATTCCAAAATAGTATTTTTCAACCTTACTTTGGGCTTTTTGTATGGATCTTGTGATCAGGGAATGCTCAATAGGCGTATCCTCAGGCATTCCTAGGGCATCCATGACTTTGGCGATGCGGTCGGATCCGAATAGCCTCATCAAATCGTCGTCGAGTGCAACATAAAACCGGGTTTCTCCAGGGTCACCTTGACGTCCAGATCGGCCTCTAAGTTGATTGTCGATCCGTCGAGATTCATGACGCTCGGAGCCAATGACGACGAGCCCCCCTAGTTCAACAACTCCTTCACCTAAGACGATATCTGTTCCTCGGCCAGCCATGTTGGTGGCAATGGTGACAGCACCTTTTTGGCCTGCTTTAGCGATGATTTCTGCTTCTTTTTCGTGGTATTTGGCGTTGAGGACATTGTGAGGAATGCCTTCTTTTTTAAGAAGCCTTGAGATGAGCTCTGAAATATCGATTGAAATGGTACCCACTAGGACCGGTTGCCTTTTTTGATGAAGCTCTTTAATTTGGGTGACGATGGCCTTGTATTTTTCGACCTTGGTTTTGTAGACGAGATCGGCATTGTCCTGACGCTTGACCGGTTGGTTGGTGGGGATGGTGACAACAGGTAAACTGTAAATTTTTAAAAACTCTTCTGCTTCGGTCGCGGCGGTGCCGGTCATCCCTGAGAGTTTAGGGAATAATCTAAAGTAATTTTGATAGGTGATACTTGCAAGAGTTTGACTTTCCTCTTTAATTTTGACGCCTTCCATTGCTTCGATGGCTTGATGTAACCCCTCGGAATAGCGACGCCCGTCTAAAATACGGCCTGTGAATTCATCTACGATCATGACTTCCCCGTCTTTGACAACGTAGTCAACTTCGTTTTTGAATAAGTATTTGGCTCGGAGACATTGAACTGCCATATGGGCAATTTCCATTGTTTCGATGGAGTAGATGGTATCAACGCCAAAGGCTGCTTCGATCTTTTGAATGCCGTCTTCGGTTAATGTGGCCGTTTTTGTTTTTTCTTCAAGCGTAAAATCAACCTCTTTTTCAAGAGTATTAATGGTTTTAGCCACTTTAATATATTTTGCGGTGGAATTTTTAATGGGGCCTGAAATAATTAGGGGGGTTCTGGCTTCGTCAATTAAGATACTGTCGACTTCGTCGATAATGGCATAGTGACGCCGGGTTTGGCAACATTCGGAAATGTCCATTAAGAGATGGTCTCGAAGATAGTCAAATCCAAATTCGTTATTGGTGCCGTAGGTGATGTCCGCTTGGTAGGCTGCGATACGGACGTCTTGGCGCATGTTCGATTGAATTAAACCAACGCTTAACCCTAGAAATTCAAATAATTTCCCCATCCATTCACTGTCTCGCTTAGCTAGATAGTCGTTCACAGTGACGATGTAGACCCCCTTCCCCTCAAGAGCATTGAGGTAAGCGGCCAAGGTTGATACGAGGGTTTTCCCTTCTCCAGTTTTCATTTCGGAGATTTTGCCTTCATGGAGGACAATCCCTCCAATCATTTGGACATCGAAGTGGCGCATGCCGAGGACTCGTTTTGAGGCTTCTCGGACAACCGCAAATGCTTCGGGAAGTAATTGATCCAGAGTCTCTCCATTGGCTAGACGTTCTTTAAAATACGGGGTTTTTTCTTTGAGATTATCGTCGCTTAAGTCGGATAATTGATGTTCGAATTCATTAATTTTTTGGACAATGGGGGTATATTGCCGAACCTGTTTTTGGTTGGTATCGCCGAATAATAACTTCAGGAGAGATTCTTTGAAACCCATTCGAGGATTTTATCTCTAAATGGGGTTTTATCCAAGGGTGGGATTTGTGCTTTGCCTGCCACCCCTTCCCAGAAGGGGTGGCACGAAGGGGGTTCTCTATTATGGTGCTTATCCCAAGATAACGCTGTGCTCTCCGACTTAGTCATGCATGGGCTTTATGTTATGGGCAACGCCTCGGTCCTTCGACACATCCGCTGTTACCAAAGCTCTCTGGCACTTCTGGACACTTAAGGCTCTGACACCTTTTTACTTAAGTAGCTTAGATAATACGTCGTATTTAGTGTAGACAATGTAGAGGTATGCAAGAGTAATCACACTTGCCAATACTAGCCCTGATGGTGCCAAAAATAGGTGGAATAAGAAAATATTTAACACTACTGGTGCCAAAATAATGAGCACGAGGGGGATGTATATCCCTAGTAGCAACAATAAACCACAGATAATTTCAGTGAGTTTTAATAAGTGGATGAAATATCCTGTGGACATTAACCCTGCCATCACTGTCAATGCTGGCCCTTCGAGAGGGGGCATTGGAATAAAGTGTAAGTATCCATTCATACCGAAAACTAGAAAGATACCGCCCAAAAACCAATAAGACAGTTTTGTTAAGCTCATTTTCTTCCTCCTTGAGGCATTGGCCTCGTGGAGGGGTTATTCCCACTTTTTTTGGGTTTTATGCAGCATATCGTTTTGTGCATGTATGTTCTAGGCTATACTCAGCCGCATGACTACGAAAATTCAATGGACGGAGACTTTAAAACGGGCTTTGACAGTCATGCAGTCAAATGCCCCAATCGTGATGATTACTGGTGCGGCGGGGACGGGTAAGTCGACACTACTTCACCATTTTCGCCTCACGACGCCTAAGAAATGTGTTGTTTTGGCTCCGACAGGAATTGCGGCGATTCAGGTTAAAGGTGAAACTATACACTCCTTTTTAAAATTAAAACCAAGGATGACGTTGGCTGATGTCCGACAAAAAGCATCTCGGTTGAGGAATACGGCTATTTATGAGTCTATCGATGTCATTATTATTGACGAAATTTCGATGGTTCGGGCGGATTTGATGGATATGATGGATGTTTTTTTAAAAATAGCTCGAAAGGATATGAGACCATTTGGGGGCATTCAGGTGGTCATGATTGGGGATTTCTGTCAACTTCCACCAGTTGTATCACGGGAAGAGCACGCCTATTTTTTTGAACGGTATTCGTCGTCGTTTGTCCATGCATCCGATTTATTTAGACAGTCTAATTTTGACTACACCAAACTCACTTTAACCGATATTTTTCGTCAAACGGACTCTGAATTTATCCAACTTTTGACCTCCATTCGGTCTGGGCATATCAATCAAGAGGTGTTGGATGCATTAAATACTCGGGTGGTGTCATCGGTCACGGATTCTGGGACTGTGCGATTGACGACAACGAATATACAGGCTGATACGGCTAACCTTCAGCAATTATCACAGTTACCGGGGGCAAGCCAAGTGTATACAGCGACAATGGATGGACAATGTTCGGAACGGGTAGCCCCTGCCCCATTGGAATTGATATTGAAGGAGGGGGCTCAGGTGATGTTTTTAGTGAATGATGGGATGGGACGATTTATGAATGGGTCGATGGGCTATGTCCTAAGACTCATGCCGGATATGGTAGTGGTGGAAGTTCCAAATCGGGGGATTGTCCAAGTGGGTCGGCATACGTGGAAGATGTTTCATTATGATATTGACGCATCTACCAACGAGTTTATTCAGAAGGAAGTAGGATCATTTACCCAATTCCCGATTCAATTAGCTTGGGCAATTACTATCCATAAAAGTCAAAGCCAAACCTTTGATCGAGTACATGTGGATTTTGGACGTGGTACTTTTGCAGCCGGGCAAGCCTATGTGGCCTTGAGTCGGTGTCGAACTTTTGAAGGGCTTACTTTGGCCCAGCCGGTAACCAAAGGTGATTTAATCGCTTCTGGCTATCCATCAGGACGTATCCCTGCTCGATGGATAGGCTAATTTTAGCGGTTGACGCTTGGTTGGGGACATCCGGTTTGGCGATGGGGATGGAGATGACCGCATAACTTGCAATCGCAACTGTTAGGGTCATTAACTGCCGTTTTGAGAATAGGCCCATTGATAGCAAAATTGCTTCGAATGGGAGAAGAGGTAATAGATATTCATTTTCGTAGGGATACCGAAAGTAAAGCAGTTCGGAGAGGGCAATCATGAGGAGGCTTATCATGATCATTTGGGAGTGTTCGATATGATGTACTTGAGTGGATTTATGTCTTTTTTGGAATTTGATGACCATTAAGTAAAGGATATAAAAAGTAGCAAAAATGCCAAAAAAGTAGATGTTTTTGTAGACAAATCGACTCAAATGCCCCAAAAATCTCCAATTTCCGATATTTGTTGTCCCCGCTTTTAAAAATTGAAATGTCTTACCCGCTGAAATCCATGAGGGGATATAGAGGAGTGCACCAAGTAGTCCCGAGACGATTCCAGTTGTGATGAGAGGAGTGTTAGCCGTAGTGGTGGATGAGGTTCGATATCTCTGGATGAGACTGTAGATAATGAGAGAGATTGGGAATAGACCAGCGGTTATTCGGCATCCGATGGCCAAGGCCGTGGCAATGATCATTAATTTTTGCTGCCCTTTTTGCCACGCATAGAGGGCAATCGATAGAAAAAATAAAGCCCAATTATAATCGATGACACAGGTGGCATTGACCCAAAATAGGGGGTTTAAGGCCACGCATGCGGTAATCCACCGAGCATGGGGATTACCTAAATGGAAGATTATTTTTTCGATAATAATGAGCGTGATCACAGAGATGATGAGAGTCGCAATCGTTATTCCAAGGATACCAAACTGTGCGTAGATTAGTGTGCTAATTCCTTCAAAAATAGGGAAACCTGGATTTCGGGATGGATGATAGACACCGGTAGACAACCAAGTTTTGATGGTGGTAATCACTAAAAACGAATCTGAATCTGATCCTGGCCCTAAAAAACAAAGAGGGAGTGTTAGAAGGCCCCACCCTACCCAAATGATTGGAGACCGTCGAAAATATCGAACTCCCCTATCCAAAGGCTTTGGCAATGTCATCGACAGCATCCGGATTGGCGAGAGTGGTAGTGTCACCGATTGGCTGACCTTCGACGATATTTTTAAGGAGGCGTCTCATGATTTTACCACTTCGGGTTTTAGGAAGTTCTGTGCTAAAAATGATGCGTTTTGGTTTGGCAATGGTCCCAATTTTTTCGCCCACTTGACGGATGAGAGTCTGCTCTAACTGGGGACTTGGAGTGTGGCTAACTTTGAGCGTGACAAAGGCGACGATGGCTTGGCCTTTGATGTCGTCCGGCATTCCGACGACAGCAGCTTCTGATACATACTGACATTCGACGAGGGCACTTTCGACTTCCATGGTGCCGATGCGATGGCCGGCAACATTAAGGACATCGTCGACTCGGCCTAGCACCATGAC
>CAZZBY010000042.1:0-7440 GCA_964652635.1 uncultured Candidatus Marinamargulisbacteria bacterium
ATTGCTTGGGCACAAAAGGGGTCGGGTGTAACATTCGAGTTTAAAAATGATCCTGTATCATACAAAATTGCCGAATACAGACAAGTGGCTTGATCCTCCGTAATATCCCACCCCAATGCCAAAAACAGCTGACAACTCAGTTCTCCGACTGACGAGATGTTGTCAACGATATTCAGCTGACCAAATTTACGATTATCCTGATGATGATCAATATTAATCAGCGTCACTGCCGTCTCCTCAGTAATTCCAAGTTGATCCCATTGACGAATCCGGTCCAAATTAGAGCAATCTAAAATTAACACCGTATCAAAATCATCCGGACGGGGGGGGTCAATCTTAATAAACTCAGACCCAGGTAAAAATGCAAATTGAGCATAGTTTTTATCCGCAATATAAAAATAAAAGGGGATATTAAAACGATACAGCTGATGACACCACGCCAAACTTGAACCCACTGCATCAAAATCAGGGTCCTGATGGGTCAACACCAAAACACCAGAAGAATTTTTCAAATAATGGGTTAAATCTTCAAGAACTTGAGTCGATATCATGGGCTAAAGACGGCTAATTTTTTCGATTAAACGATCCCCTTGTTCAAGTGAGGGGTCGTACTCAAATTGAAGTTGAGGGATATATCTCATTTTAACGACTTTACCCACTTCAAACTGGATAAATTTCGCCGCCTTACGAAGACCTGCAGTGGTTTTTTCACGGGATTGATTTTTACCAAAATGACTAAAATACACCCACGCATGTTGCAAATCGGCAGAAAGCTTAATCCCCGTAATACTAATAAATCCAACATTAGGATCATCCACTTTAGTTTGGATGACGCGAGAAATTTCCTGCATCAATACGGATTTTACTCGATCTAAACGTGACACAATGGCTAAGGGCTATGTTTTTCCTGAGACATAAACACAGTAATGATATCCCCTTCTTGGAGACCCGAAAAATCATCCAATACAATGCCACATTCAAAGCCATGAGTCACTTCTTTGACATCTTCTTTAAAGCGCTTCAGGGATTCAATTTTACCCTTATAAATTTCAATGCCATCACGGTAAGCAATGGCAATCGAATGACGTAGTACCTTACCTTCAGTCACATAACTTCCGGCAATCACCCCGACTTTGGAGAATTTAAACAATTGCCGAACTTCAATCGTACCGATTTTAATTTCTTCATATTCAGGGGTATAAAGCCCTTTAATAGACTTATTAATATCATCCAAAATTTCATAGATAATACGGTAATGACGGATACTTACCAATTCAGAGTCAGCTAAACGCCTCGCTTCGGCATTAACACCCACATTAAAACAAATCACAATGGCCTGAGATGCGACAGCGAGCATCACATCATTCTCATTAACATCACCCGTTGCATAGTGAATGATTTGAAGGTGAACATTTCCGGTTTTAAGGTCGTTGATGCTGGCCACAATCGCTTCCAAGGATCCATTAACATCAGCCTTTACCACCAAATTAAGGGGCTTAAGTTCGCCTTCATGGATTTGCTGAGATAATGACTCCAAACTCAATGCGCGCCGTTTATTTGAGTCGATAGTAATCTTGCGCTGCTCGGCTAACTTTTTAGCTTCACGCTCATCTCGGATGACTTCCAAAATGCTTCCAGGCGAGGGAACCGATGAAATTCCTAAAATCTCAACCGGAGCACCAGGAGTCGCATTCGAGGTTTCTTTTCCCATATCATTATGCATAGCACGGACCTTGCCATAATCTCCATCGATGACAAAATGGTCACCCACTTTCAAGGTGCCAGATTTAATCAAAACCGTAGCCACCGGCCCACGTTGACGCGACAGATGAGACTCAATCACCACCGCTTTCGCAGGAAGCGTCAAGCTGGCCTTCAGGTCCTGCATATCAGCCATCAAGACAATCATTTCAAGTAATGCGGTAATGCCTTGTTTTTTCTTAGCAGAAATCGGCATCATGACCGTCGTTCCACCCCAATCTTCAGCTAGTAAATCATGAGTAGAGAGTTCTTGCTTGACTTTATCGGGGTTAGCATCCGGTTTATCCATTTTATTAATGGCCACTAAAATAGGAACATCCGCCGCACGAGCATGGTCAATCGCTTCAATCGTTTGAGGCCGAATCCCTTCGTCCGCAGCAACGACTAAAATCACAATATCCGTCACCTGTGCACCGCGTGCCCGAAGTGCCGTAAAGGCCGCATGGCCTGGAGTATCCAAAAAGGTCAATTTTCGGCCATGAATTTCAACTTGATACGCCCCAATATGTTGGGTAATTCCGCCGGCTTCGCCTTCGACAACATTAGACTGACGAATCGTGTCCAGCAACAACGTTTTTCCATGGTCAACGTGACCCATGATAGTAATTACAGGGGGCCGAGTAATCAGGGCTGCAGAATCATGTGAGGCCTCTGCCTCCTGAATCTTATTCATACTGTCTTTGAGGGTTGAACGAGTCTCTACGGCAGAACTTTCAATAGTCACATCAAAACTAGACACCAATTCACGAGCCGTATCTAATGGAATTTCAGAATTCACATTCACAAGCAAGCCCTTAGTAAGGGCCACTCTCATTAAATCCCCAATAAGAACCTTGGACTCGCTCAATAATTGCTGAATTGTGATCGTAGATTCATCCCAAAAAAAGGATGATACTTTACCCTTATCCTGGGGTGTTTCGCCCTTAAAAAGGGCTCGAATTTCCTCGACTACCGAATCATCCAAGCGGGTACTTCCTGATTTAGTTTTAATACCCATCTCCGAAAGAAATCGGATAAATTCCTTAACGTTCTTACCAATTTCCTTAGCTAAATCTTGTACTTTCACGCGCTAAATTTTCCCTTTAAAATTGAGGAATCATCCACAGAAACTTTGCTTCGATTACTCTTGATTTCAATCCCAAAATCAGCGGCTTTTGCAATTAAATCCGCAGTTTTGAGTCCTAGTTCTTTAGCAAGGTCCGAAACCCTAATTCCTTCAGTAGCAGTAGGCTCGGAAGCATCTTTACTTTCAGAGGCCAAACGCTCTTTTTCAAGCCGAATTTTTTCAACGATAGAGAGTTGATTGCTACCCAATAACTCAGAAGACCGATGATCATAATCTGATTCGCTGACGATATCCAATTTCCATCCAGTAAGCTTCACTGAAAGTCGAACATTAATTCCGCTCTTTCCAATGGCCAGAGAAAGTTGGTCATTCGGGACAACTACCAAGGCTGTTTTTTCATTGAGATCTGTAATCGTAACTTGAGAAATTTTAGCGGGTTTTAAAGCATTTGAAATAAAGACCTTCGGATCTTCATTCCATTCCAAAACATCAATTTTTTCCTGCCCAAGTTCACGAACAATAGCTTGAATCCGTCCGCCCATATGGCCAACGCATGTCCCTACCGCACCAATACTAGGGTTATTGGTCTTAACCGCAACTTTAGCGCGTTTCCCCGGCTCACGAGAAACACTTTTAACTTCAATAATTCCATCCTGAACTTCAGGGATTTCAAGTTCAAACAGCCGTCGTAAAAACCCGGGATGAGTCCTGGAAATATGTATCCCTGTCCCTCGATTTGTTTGTTCGACATTAGAAATATACAATCGAATATTTTCATTCGCTCTAAACGACTCCCCAGGAATAATGTCTCGTTCAGCCAATACCGACTCAACACGACCAAGGTTAATCAAGTAATTACGGTTTTCAATACGCTGAACAGTTCCATTGATAATAGTGCCAACTTTGTCCTTAAACTCGTCAAAAATGACGTTTTTTTCAGCTTCTCGAATTCTCTGAATAATGACTTGTTTCGCAGTTTGTGCGGCAATTCGACCAAAGTCAGTCGGGGTTACATCCATTTCTACATTTGAATCAAGCAAAGCATCAGGATTTAATTTATGAGCTTCTTTAAGAGAAATTTCAGCATCCGCATCTTCAACATCTTCAACTACAGTTTTAGTTTGAAAAATATGTGCTTGCCCAGTCAAAGGGTCCAGCTCGCAACGAAGTTGAAGATAATCCCCAAGCTTACGGCGAGACGCGGATACTAAGGCTTGTTCAATAGCAGATAAAATCGCAGAACGGCCAATGCCTCTCTCAGTTTCGATCTGTGCTAGAACCTGATTTAAATTTTCAATAACGATCATAATTAAACCTTCTTAAGAAATTTTTGGTAAAAAAAAAGTGGGAAAACCCACTTCGGCTGGCAGACTTACGCCCGTCAAAAATAACCTTGAGGTCAGTGTATCAAAGTAATAAAAGAACAGTCAATCCGTGTAAACTACCCTAACTATAAAAAATAACAAAAATGCACTATTATACTAGCCATGATTATCATTACTGGTGGAGCCGGATTTATTGGAAGCGCAATGGCATGGAAGTGTAATATCCAAGGTCGCCAAGATTTAATCATCGTCGATCACCTCGATACCTCCGAAAAATGGAAAAATCTCCTCAACATCAAATACGATAGATACATCGAAAAAAGCCAGTTTTTAGCTCAAATCATCGGCGGAAAACTCCCTAAAATCGACGCTGTTATCCACATGGGGGCTTGCTCATCCACTACCGAGCAAAACATGGATTACCTCATGCAAAACAATGTGGAATACACTAAAATCATAATGGAGTGGTGCATTCAAAACGAGGTTCGACTAATCTATGCGAGCAGTGCAGCCACCTATGGAAATGGCGAAAATGGCTTCGATGATTCTCATGCCTTAATCCCACAACTCAAGCCCATCAATCGGTACGGCTACTCCAAACAGCTCGTCGACGAATACGCTTTCAAACACGGTTATCTCGACCACTGTGCAGGTCTTAAATTTTTTAATGTCTACGGTCCCAACGAATACCATAAAGGTGACATGAAAAGTGTCATCGCCAAGGCCTATACTCAAATCAAAGAAACCGGTAATTTAAAGCTATTCAAATCCTATAAACCCCAATATCCCGACGGTGGTCAACTACGGGACTTTGTCTACGTCAAAGACTGCGTCAATGCCATCTGGTGGCTACTCCAAGCCCCCAAAGTGAACGGCATTTTCAATATCGGCACTGGCCAATCCCGCACCTGGAACGACCTCGCAGCCGCTGTATTCGACGCAATGAACTTCAGGCTCAACATTACCTACATCGACATGCCAGACTCCGTCAAAAACCAATACCAGTACTATACCGAAGCCTCAATGAAAAAGCTGATTTCACAAGGCTACCCCAATCCGATGACATCGCTTGAAGCCGGCATAGCCGACTATATTCACAACTATCTCTCCCAATCATTTGGGCAGTTGTCGATGTAGGCTTAGTAACCCGCCATCAAAAAGACCTCGCAAACTGATAAGAAACCGTCCCAGTAATGATCATATACTGATCACTCAATTCATTCTCATTCGTAAAAAAACATTATCCTGATTACGTTCGATATCTAACTTCAGTTCTCAATAATGGGACTGTTGCAAAATACCCCCCTTCCTTGATTCATCTTTTCAACACCTCATCCCTCAGGCTATTCTCATACTTCCCTTCTCTATCTTCCAGAAGGGAGCAATGTATCTGGGCTTCACAATTGAATCTCACCAATGATGAAATATATATAAAGACAAAATCGATAACAAAACAATCAGTTTCCAATATCACTGCCCCCAAGGAGCCTACTGTTTTATGAAAAAAGTAATCTCATCAGCAAAAACATTTAAAAAATTTGTCAAAAAAGTTCAGTTTATGGATTTTGCCATAAATGCATTTACTGAACTACTCGAATCTCTACGTGCCAGAAATTCAAATGGAGAGGAAGTTGAGGAGATATCACATTTTTCTGAATCATGCTCTTTTAAACAATGGGGCTCCGTTAAGATAACTGAGCCAGGAGTCAGCTTCCAATCGATAAGAGAGGCCATCAGAGATTGTCTCGATCAATTAACTAAAATGGTCAACTTCATGATGCAGAGCAAGACTGGTCTTCAAGGGGGACAATTTAATGCGATTAAAGTAACGCTAAGAACACTCGGAGGATATTCAGATAAAAAAACGAAAGAAGTTCAAGAAACAAGAATGGCCTCCGTCTCAAGAAAATTAACTGATGAGTTATTTAAAAATCTTAACAAGAGTGCAGGGGATTACCTAGAATATGCTTTAAAAAAAACTAAAAATACAACACCAGAAGACTCTGACAGGCCTAAAACATTCGAGTCTATTGCCGAAGAGCTAAAAAATGAAGAGTGTGACCATGGCAAGAAAAAAATAAAAATATGCCAACTCATCCAACATTTGTACCAAAAATACGAAGCGCAAATTACGCCTTTATTCACGGTGTCGGAGGAGTTAAATAGGGCCGTAACACTTTATATTGCTAGAGAAAGTATGGGAAAAACAGCATCAAAAACCCCACCAAACCCAGAACTTCTGCTTCAAGCGATACTTCTTTTTACACCAGAAGAAGAGGTGTTTTCAGAGGTGTTTTTGGATAAGGGTGCAAAAGACATGGTCTATTTTTTAGACAAAGTACCTGCAGAAGAAATAATTGGGTTTTATACAGAATCTGTCATAGAACGTCTCATTGAGTCATTAGAAACTTGGACAGCTAAACAAGAAAATTTACAAAAAGCAGAATACCCTCAACTAAAAGCATATTTAAAAAATCTATATACAGAATTAGTCAAGGATCATAAAAATAAGTGCGATCAAGGGGCTCAAGCAGAAGAAACAATGCTTACAAAAGTGCTAATGAAATCAGCCAATGTCAATACCGCAATAGTGGTCATGACATTGGCTGATGAGCGGGGTAAATATCTGCTCAATGACAAAGAAGCCAAAGACTTACTAAATGCAATTTTAGACAAAGAAATTAAGCTACAAAAAACAGAAACCACCCCCTTCAGATCAAATACAACCGCCATGAGGGTATTGCGTCAGTACATACTCAGATTGTCTGGTAAGTTTTTTCCAACTATAGTCACAAAGTTAGTCGAAAAATTAAAAGCCATTAGACTTGCCCAAGCGGATAATCCGACGCAAGAAGATGACGAAATCAAACTTTTAACAATGAGTACCAACTTAAGTGAATGCTTAAGTTTTGGCGAGCCCCCCATAGAGTTAACTCAATTTTTAGCTGAATTAAAGGCTAAAATAGCAAATGAATTTCCAGATACCAGCACGGCCATTTTACAAAACTTCATCGTTCTCCGAATCCTCGGGGCAGACATCATGACCGCACTTCCTCATGATGATCCTCATTGCGAAGCCTTACAGAAATTAACCTTAACGCTACAAAAAGCGATCAAAGGTGGCAAAGAATCCGACAAAAGGTTGTCAGGATTAGATCGATTTTTAAATAAGCTATACAAATACTAGTAAGTATTGAGACCGTTGCGAAATACCCCATCTGCACAATTTTCGCCATGCTTAACCATACCGGCTTCGCTGAAGCTCCGCCTCCAAGATCGTCTGCGCAT
>CAZZBY010000043.1:0-7436 GCA_964652635.1 uncultured Candidatus Marinamargulisbacteria bacterium
CAAGTCCAATTTCAAAAAATGTTGCCATCTTTTCCCCTGCCTTTTGGAAGATGGCCTATCTTCTCAAATCTTTCTCAGTTTTGGTAGGTTTTGCAGAGGTCTTTATTATTTAGATATAGCTATACCATTCCACACTTTATTCTTAGCAATTTTTTTCCCAATTCTTGATATTTTTTCTATTTACCCTATCTCATGAGGGCTTAAGCTTACATCCATTGCCATTCTGGGTTGGATCTCACCCATTTCATCGAAGCAACGCGAATCGCTCTCCGCCCATCTTGCTCATCAAATTCAATCACGCCATCCATCAAATATTTAATATTATTCAATACCTGCTCCGATGCTGTACCTTGCTCTAAAACAAACAAGGTCGTCACATCTCCAAACGCCAAAGATGTCCTTGCAATCTGAGAAATAAAGCGTTGAACCGCCGGCAATTCAAAGTGAACCAACAAACTTGAAATTGAATCAATCACCCTCCGTCCACCTCGCTTTTTCTGAACCGATTGCCCCAATTCATTGCCTGCATCCGAAATTGCGCCTGATAGTTGATTTAAATCCAGTGTTCCCGTCAAAGAAAATCGCTCATGATCCTGTGATGGCAGCATCGTCGACCATGAATACGCATCCACCAAGCGAAAATCAGCAGAGTTTTCATAGTCCTGAATCGACCGAGGGAGTGCCTGAGAAAATTGCTTCTGAATCAGTTGCGGAGAATCATCCAAGGCCACAAACAAGCACGGGTCACCGGCTAAAAGACCTCTAATGATAAACTGTCGAGAAAAACTAGATTTCCCACTGCCAATCGGCCCCAGCATCAAAATATTGGACCCACGAGGAAGTCCTCCCGAAAGACAATCATCCAAGTTGGGAATCCCCGTCGAAATAAAATCAAGATACCGCCCCATCTCTGGACTATCTGGTACAATTTCCATTCCTTTTGCCATCGACTTAATACGACGATGCCGATTTAAAAGTGATTTCACACGGGCCTTAAGTTCTTCAATATTAAATGGTTTCGTGACATAGTCATCTGCCCCTTCATCAAACCCAGTGAGTTTATTGTAATCATCTCCCATCGCTGACACCATGATCAATGGGGTATGTTTCAATTCATCCGATTGCCGAACCATTTTACAAAGTTCAAAGCCATTTTTATTGGGCATATTAATATCAGTCAAAATAAGGTCCGGTAAAAATTTAAACGCCTGATCTAGCCCTTCATCTCCATCGGCTGCCAAAACAACGTCATATCCAGAGGACTTAAAAATGGCTTCTGCAAGTGTCCGAATATGGGAGTCATCATCAACAACTAAAATCGTCGCCATGGGTTAAATAGGCTGTCTTAAGACAATGCCGCGTTCTGGTAAAATTTCAAAGCTATATTCTGAAAGGTCAATTCGCGTTCCTCTCATCTTCCGCACCCAAATAGTTCGAATATTTTTATTATGGACCCGAGCAAATCTCAACAGGATAATCCCAGAAGACGCAAACTCCTCAATCCCATGCTGACTCACTTTGTCCGAACCAACGGGAACATATGAGGTGAGTAGAGTAGTGCATTTCGAAAGATCTTCCAACGACGAAATTAGCTTTCGAATATAATCTGTAACTTCAGGGACATTTCGTTCTGCAAACACCAGTGGAGAAATCGGATCAATCCCAATCCGAGTTGCCCCTGACTTTTTAATAAATTCGATAATGTCATTAACAACATTGTCGTTAAGAATTGAATAGTCAGGACTATTACCTGACATCCCAAAGTAAGAGGTGACATCTAAAATTTGAAAGGTTCCAGATTCAAGGTGTGGGCGGATGTTCCACCCCAGTGCCTGCATATCCATAATAATATGCTCAGGTTTTTCATCAATCGAGACAAAGAGAGCTTTTTCACCTTGCTCAATTCCAGAGAGTAAAAATTGAAGGGTTAAAATGGTTTTTCCTGTGCCAGGTTCACCTGCAACTAAATAGCTACGGCCTTTCGGAAATCCTCCCGAAATTAGCTTATCGAGCCCTTCAATGCCGCTTGGAATTTTAATCATGCGATCAGTAGTATATCAAAGCAGAAATGCCCAAACAAATGGTGATTATTTGGGTATATCAAAATGTTTCACATGAAACTTTTGACCATAAAAAATCGGTTATCATTCGGTGTTACGAAGTGATATATTTCAAGTCATGAGCTGCAAGATTTTTTCAATCGTCAACCAAAAGGGTGGGGTGGGTAAAACAACAACCACAATCAATTTGGCTGCATTTCTAAGCGAGATGGGGCGTAAGGTGTTGCTGGTGGATTTTGATCCTCAGGCCAATGCAACTTCCGGAATCGGGTTAAATCCAGACGAAATCCACACCTCAATTTACCATCTGCTAGTCGGTAGTGCGGACTTGGATCAGGTGTTATGCCCGACCTCGTTTGAAAGGTTGCATGTCCTGCCATCTAACCGTGATTTAGCAGGAGCAGAGGTCGAGCTAGTTGCAATCGATTCCCGTGAAAGCCAAATGCGAGCGATTTTAGAACCATTAAAAGGGTATTATGATTACATCATTATCGATTGTCCGCCATCTCTGGGATTGCTAACGTTAAACGCTTTGGTTGCATCAGATAAGGCGTTGATTCCGGTTCAGTGCGAATATTTTGCCCTAGAAGGAATTGCCGGTTTAGTGAGTACTCTAACCATGATCAAAAACTACCATAATCCAGAATTAGAAATTTCAGGAATCATCTTAACCATGTATGATCAGCGTACCACGTTAAATCGGCAGGTCGTGGACAATACCAGACGTTTCTTTAAGGATTTGGTATTTGAAACGGTAATACCCAGAAATATCCGGCTATCCGAGGCCCCTAGCCATGGATTGCCGATTGCACTATATAGCCCCGATTCAGTGGGGGCCGAAGCTTATTATCAACTCGCTATGGAGGTCATGCAACGTGAATGAGACGTCATTAAAAAAAGAATTACCAAAATTAGGAAGGGGATTGGAAGCTCTGATTCCAAAAAATTATTTCGCATCTGGAAAAACGGTGATTAATATTCCTGTTGCAGAAATTTGCCCAAACCCCTATCAGCCAAGAGGGCATTTCGATCGAGAAGCATTAGAGAATTTGTCAAAGTCTATTAAAAATCATGGGTTAGCCCAGCCTGTCATTGTTCGGCGAGTCAAGAATGGATACGAGCTCATCGCGGGGGAGCGTCGGTATCGTGCATGTCAAATGGCCGGTATGGATAAGGTGCCCGCCATTGTCCGAGAGATGACCGATCGGGATTCTCTTAAAATTGCACTCATCGAAAATTTAGACCGTGAAGACCTCAATCCCATCGAAGAGGCTAGGGGGTATCAGCGTCTCATCGACGAATTTGAAATTAATCACCAAGAGTTAGGTGATATGTTCAATAAAAGCCGTTCTTCAGTCAGTAATACCCTGCGTCTGCTTAAGCTTCCTCAGCAAATTCAAGACTCCGTCGCATGTGGCGAAATCAGCGAGGGGCATGCTCGATCACTCCTTGCCTTCGACGATGAAGTTCAGATGCTGACTCAGCTAGAGCAGGTCAAGGCTCAGGGGCTTAATGTCCGAGAATTAGAACAAGCTGTTGCTGACCACAAACAACAGAAAAATGAAACCGGCACGCAACTTACCTTGTTTAAAGAGTTAGAAGACGTCCTGTCTCACCGCTATGAGGCCCAATTTAAAATCAAAGGAACGTCCAAAAAAGGAAAGATCGAAATTCGCTACAGTTCTTCAGTCCAATTCGAGCAAATTTGCCAAGCTCTTAATCTTTCCTAATGTTTCACATGAAACAGTAGATCACTATCCTACGGTAACCGGGCTTACAAAAAAGTACAAATGCCAATAGCCTAATGCTAGGGCTGAAATAGGAAAGGAAGTCCCTCGATTTTATACTTGAGAATGAGAGTTCTTAAGCAAGAGAAGAGAGGGTAATATGAATTATAATATCGACAAAATTGATCTAACACTGGCGGGAATATGCATGTTTGTAAATGATTTCATGAAGTTTTTAGATAAAAATAGCACACATCTAAAAGGTCAGATTCTATACTATTAATGCAAATAGCCTAATAGCTTAATAGCCGAAAGCGAGTCTTTGGTAAGTAAAAATATAGGCTAGGAAAGAACAGCAAATTCTAGAAATCCCTCCCATAATGGATCTTGGTGAGGATGAGACCAAGGAGAATCGTTGTTTGAGGAGACCAAAAGTAACTTCGATGCGCTGTCTGGATTTGAGAGGCTGATGTTGAGATTTAGACATTATTTTTTTCATATTGCTACGAACTCCTGTAAAAAGATGGATAGACTGCTCCCATAATTCCATAGTTAAGTCTTTGGAAAGGTAGGCGGCATCGGCAACCACCGTTCCCTTTAAGGGCTGTCGTTCATTAACCTGACCGGAAGTGATTTTAAGTGCGAGTAACTGTCCATACTCATCGGTCACCAAATGAAGCTTAAAACCATAAAACCATACCATACTAGATTTCCCACGTTTTGCGAGTCCATCGAAAACTTTGTGTGTAAAAATACGCTTGTTATGACATACAGGCTAAGGCGTGGCATCGACCAGAAAAACAGTAGATTGACAGCTTTTTTTCGATATCATTAACAAAATCTGTAACATCATAATTTGAGTAGATACTGTTCGATTCAACCCTTTAATCAATCCTTCATATCAGTTCACTGTCCGTGATTTTCGCTTTAACGCCACGCTTAATCTGCC
The DNA here is from genome assembly GCA_964652635.1 of uncultured Candidatus Marinamargulisbacteria bacterium. Classification (GTDB taxonomy): domain Bacteria; phylum Margulisbacteria; class Marinamargulisbacteria; order SXXA01; family SICP01; genus CAMCZW01. Next base: position 4,737 of record CAZZBY010000043.1, read on the forward strand.
ACTTGAGCTGGATACTATTTTGATCAAAAAATGTCATGAAATCACTTACAAACATGTATATTCCAGAAAGTGTTAAGTCAATTTTTTTGATGTTATAATTTATTTGCCCCTCTTTTGCTTAAGAACTCTCATTCTCAAGTATAAAAGTGAGGGGCTTTCTTTACCTAATTTAGCCTTACTATTAGGCTATTCGTATTAGTATGGCTGTTCGGCCTTTCGATACAATTGCTTTGCAATCACTCAGGGGCCTTGGGTTACTTTATCTTGCGGAGGGTAGCGTAGCCCCAGACTCCTGAGTAGCTGCTGTATCGAAGGGCCGATTCTTTGAATTGTGGGAAGGGTTTAAAGAAAAGAACTGGCCTTCTGTGGCCCTAAGACCAGACACCAGAGGTCCCAGAGTAGATAAAAATCGCATCATGCCTCAGTTAAGAAGGGAGGCTACTGCCACTTCTTCTTCAAATAAAAAAATCCAGTATCTTCAACCTTAACCAATTTAAATCCAGAGTTCGGAATAGCCGATAGGGCGTGATACTGAACTTGGCTAATCGGTATCCATAGTTCGCATCCAGGGGAAGAGATTTTGGAGGCAATGTCAATCGCTTTATCGTATGGTGCAAATGCCTTAGAGGTAATAATCTGGGGGGAAAGTGGTCGGGTTCGGATAGCCTGATGAATATCTTCTTGGATAATCTCATAGTTAGTTAAGCCCAATTCCATCTTGGCCAACTGTAAAAACGCCGTTTTTCGACTTTTAGACTCAACGGCGATGACGCTGCAATGGGGGTGCAAGATAGCCAAAATCACCGAGGGAAGGCCAGATCCAGATCCCATATCCATAATTCGATGAGGCTTCCCAATCAACGAGGCCAGGGTCATACAGTCCTGAATATGAAAATCAAGCTTATCATACGCGGATTTAGAGTAAATATTTGTAGTTTCATTAAACTCTTTCAATAATGCAATATAGTGACCAATTGGGGAGGAGTACTCAATTGGTTTCATGTGAAACATCTTGTGGGGCTGACTTCATACGGTATTTTTCAAAATAAGTAATCAAAATCATAATATCAGCAGGATTAATCCCTGCAATACGTTTGGCATCAAAAATTGTGGCTGGGCGGTATTTCAAAAATTGCTCAAGGGATTCTTTACGAAGCCCTTTTAAGGCCGAAAAATCAAAGTTGATCGGAATATGTTTAGACTCGTATTTTTCGATTTTTTCAACTTCTTTGTGTTGTTTATCAATATATCCTTCGTATTTAATTTCAACCAAGGCATGTTGGGCAATCAGTCGATCAGCTTCATTGACAACTCCCGCTTGTATCAATGTTTCGATGGTAATTTCTGGCCTACGAAACACACTTGCAAATGGGGTAGGTTGCTGGAGAGTAAAAGCTTCAAGTAATTTTCCCTTAGCCGATTGTTTCTTCCATTGATGAATCAAGGCTTCAATGTCGGATTTTTGACGACGAATAAACGAAATATTCTGATCAGAAATCAGTCCATAGTCATAGGCATATTCTCCTAATCTAAAAATTGCATTATCTTGTCGAAGAAGTAGGCGATATTCCGAGCGAGATGTTAGCATTCGATAGGGTTCGGAAATTTCCTTAGTAATTAAATCGTCAACCATTGTGCCAATATAAGAGTCCTCACGTTTAAGCACAAAATCAGGTTTTCCTAGGGCACGAGCCCCCGCATTAATCCCAGCCAAAATACCTTGCCCTGCGGCTTCTTCATATCCGGAGGTGCCATTCAGTTGCCCAGCAAGATAGAGGTTTTTAATCAATCGAGTTTCAAGCGTAGGATACAACTGATTGGGGTAAACAAAGTCGTATTCAACGGCATAACCCATTCGGATAATTTCAACATTTTCTAGCCCTCGGATACTCCTCAAAAAGGCATACTGGATATCTTCTGGCATCGACGTATTTAGTCCTTGAGGATATCTTTCCATCGTCTCCCATCCTTCAGGTTCAATAAAAATCTGATGGGAGGTCTTATCTCGAAAGCGAAATACCTTGTCTTCAATTGATGGGCAGTATCGTGGCCCCACCCCTTTAATGACCTTGGTAAACATTGGGCTTTTATCCAAATTACCCAAAATAATTTCATGTGTATCAGGATTGGTGTGGGTTAAATAACAAGGGGATTGTCGTAGATATCGGTCATGAATTGGGGTTCTAAATGAAAATCTAAGCAATTCGGGGTCACCGGGCTGTTCTACCATAGTCGAATAATTAATAGACTCATGGTGAAGACGTGGGGGAGTGCCTGTTTTGAGGCGTCCCAGCCTAAAACCAAGTTTTTTCAATGAATCTGATAAAAAAATTGCACTCTTTTCTCCCACTCGGCCGCCAGCACGATTGACCATCCCAGTATGCATCAGCCCCTTTAAAAAAGTGCCAGTAGTAATCACTAATGTTTTGCAGTGGTAGATGCTTCCATCTCCAAGACAAACTCCAGTGACTCGAGCATCATCAACCAAAAGGTCATCGACAACACCTTCAATAACAGTCAAATTAGAAGTATTAAGAACTTTATGTTGCATGTAGACATTGTACTGATACTTGTCATTTTGAGATCTGAGACACTGTACCGCCGGACCTCTCGATCGATTAAGAATGCGCATCTGCATAAACGTTTCATCTGCAGCTCGTCCCATTTCGCCACCTAGGGCGTCGAGTTCGCCGACAATTT
>CAZZBY010000044.1:0-7394 GCA_964652635.1 uncultured Candidatus Marinamargulisbacteria bacterium
ACGCATGCCCTGCTTGCCTCCATCCGGATAATCATCCCCCTGATGCTGCTTATCCAAGGCAAAATCCCGAAGCTCAATAAACCCAACTGTGACCGAGCCCTGATCCACAGCACGGCGAATCATCCCCTTCAAAAAAAAGGTCTGCATCTCTTCAGGAAACAAAGTCAAAATATAGAGTTTCATCGTTCACACCATAAATAACAGTCCAAATCATCACAATTGAAATCACTCATAATCTACTCCTTTAGGCTCGATATCCAAGGCCACAAGCTCCCCCTCCATCCACGCCATCGCTTCGTCTTCTGAGGTTTCTATGGCTTTTTCTACGCCGGTTTTGGCGAGGGTGAGTAGGGATTTGGATTTGGCTCTACAATCAAAAGATTCTTGAGCAAGCTTTGAAATTTCTTGCTGGAGTTCAAATTTTAGTATGGGAATAAGGGTTGTCTCTACTTGGTCAGGTCTCCAATGATTAATAATCGATCCGCCTGCCGCCTTTTCAATCTGCTTTTGTACAATCTCAGAATTTAAGACAAGAGTTAAATATTCCGGAAAGAGGTTTTCTTTTTTTATTTTTAGCCTCAAAATTCCACCCGAAGGAATCATTTTTTCAATCACATTTCCAAGATAATAAGCAATCCCGGGGGTAGCATCTTTCGATAATAAAATTTCGCCTTGTTTAGGTTGGTGAGTCAATAGTTCCTTGTAAGTTTTTTCGGAAAGAAATTGCTGGTTGTTATCAGATATTCCAAATTTCGAAAGGTTGCTCACCCGAACAAAAGGAACCCCAGATTCCTCATAAGCTTCGCTTCCAGGCTCGACACACTTTTTTAGAGTGACCAAATCCCCCAATGCATCCCACCCACCCCGATACGCCTTAATCTTGGCAATAATATCCTCATACTTCGGCTGAAAATACTCTGCATCAAAACGACCAGCTGTTTGGGTATCTGAAAAGGTTTTGGTGTAGGTGAGTTGGTGTTTGGGTTTCCAGTCGGTTAGGCCGAGTTCTTGTAGGAGGAGGGTTTGGGCTTGGGCGTAAAACGTTTGAGATTTTGTTTTCAACAATAACGCATTTTTGAAAATACTTTCCATATAGTCTTGAAAGCCAGTTGAAAACAGGGGTATTTCAAGTTTGTTAAGTTGCCAGAGAAAAATATGCTGCTGGATACTCCCTACCGGTAGTCTTTGTATTTGAACTCTTCCATGATAAGAATTTAAAAAAACAGTAAGATAGAAAGGGTTTAGATTAGCATTAGTGCTTATTTTTGCTATATCTTGATTTGAATTTATTGGATAGTTTAAGTCTCCAGTTGCTATAGCACTATTTCCCACAGACCCAGACATCGTGAAAAGGACTGTTTTTGGTTTAACTTCAGATTTTTCTAAGAGGCTATTTGCTTTTTTATCAATGTATAAAACATCCGATAATTCGACCATCCCCTCTTGAATATCCTTACACCTTAGAAAAGGAATGCCGGTTAATTGGTACTTAACCTCATTGCATAACGCATATGCCCCAAAACTCTTAATAGAATCTGAAAGATTACCCAAGAAATCCCATTTATTACGTCTTATTTTTAGTTGATTTTGTAAAAATTCAGGTTTATAAAATTCGGGATCAAGACGAATTGATTCATTCTCAAGCAAACTTAAATCAACAACCGACCACTTCATCCCTTCAAATTCCCCTTCCCTGAAGGGGTGGCTGTCGTAGACAGACGGGGTAGTTTGTCCTTAGCCCCCGCCAATCTCCCCACCACTTTCGTGGCCATCCTATCAAAATCACTCGATTCATTTTGAGCCTGATTTGATCGATACCTAGAATTAACTACCCCGTCAGACTCCGTCTGCCACCCCTTCGGAGAAGGGGAATTTTTGGACTGCCCTGTCTTGCGTCTGCCACCCCTTCGGAGAAGGGGAATTTTTGGACTGCTTCGTTCGGGAAGTTTTTGTAGGGTTGCTTTCAGATGGGTGAGTACAGATTGGATATTGGTTTTGATGTCGATATCTGTATAGTGAATGATATGTAGGTCAAGGCCTTTTAGATAAGCATCTCGTAATTCATCATACTCTTCTTTACCCACATGGCTATCGCCGTCAATTTCAATAACAAGTGCCAACCGCCTACAATAAAAATCAACAATATAGTTTCCAATAATCTTTTGACGGTCAAAATCTAAATCACAAAATTGCTTATTTTTGACATGATTCCAAAAAATCACTTCTGCCAAATTCTCCGCCTTACGTAAAGCTCGTGCCCGCTCCTTCAACTTAAGATTAAACGGCAATTGATACGGCGTTAATTCCCCTTCTCCGAAGGGGTGGCAGACGGAGTCTGACGGGGTAGTCTGTCCTAAATCCAGAGGAGCCTGTCCTGAATCCAGGGTAGTCTGCCCTGAATTCAATCTAACCGTTTCAGAGCCACCCCACCCCGTCGCTCCGCGCCACCCCTCCAGAGGGGAATGAGTCACCAATTCCTGAGTAACCCATTGCTTGAAGTAGGCAGTAGCTTCGGAATTGACCCGATAACCTACGGAGATAATGGCATCCAAATTATAAAATTCGACTTGCCGAGTCACTGTTCTATCACCTTCGGTTTGAACTTGTGCAAAAAATGCACAGGTTGCCCCTTTAATAAGCTCTTGTTCGGCATAAATATTTTTAAGGTGTTTGGTGACAACACTACGATCTAGATCAAACAGCAAAGCGATTTGAGCTTGGGTTAACCATAGGTTTTTGTTGTGCAACAAAATTTCAACCCGCACATCCCCGTCAGGTGTGACATAGAGAAGAAAATTTTTGATCGAGCTTGGAACCAAATCACCGGTCATGGATTAGGCCTTCCAAAAGCTTAAATTTTCGGATTGAGCCCAGTTTATAAAAGCTTCCGCCACACCATCTTCTAATTCTCCATCGTGATTGTGTAAATCGTGCCCAATGATTAAGTGTCCGTTTTTATCTAAACGATGTTGTCCGTTTTCGTCTCGGATATAGACGTAGTCCCCTGAATTGTCTTTGCCCGACTTTTCGGATACCGCAAAGAAAATGGGGTAATCTTCCACTTTAGGGCAGTAATACATCGGGTCTGAGGCGTCATTGTTCCATTTCTGCAAAAATAATACGCTAGTTTTGGTGCCGGTATGCGGTTTAAAGGTATTGACTTGAAGCCCAACCACTCCCAAAATTCGCGCCTTGGACGAGATATATTCCCGAATGTCTTTATCGGATGTGTTGTTAAATCGTCCTTGTGGAAGCACCAGGGCCAGGCGACCCCCGGGCCGCACAAAATCAAGGTTGCGTTCGATAAACAAAATGTCCCGCCCCACTTTGTTTTTGGGCTTGTTTTTATCGTTATAGCCTAGTTCGTATTTATGGATAATACGGCTTTCTTTAATATCTCCGGCAAAGGGAGGGTTGGCCATCAACACATCAAAGTTAAAGGTCTTGTATCCTGTTTTCTCAGTCCGAAGGCATTTCAGTCTTTGAAGTCCTTTTCCATAGGTCATCAGCCACTTTTCGTTTTTAATGGTTTCGTCCCAGCGGTCATAATCCAGAGAATTTAAGTGTAAAACATTGGTTTCCCCGTCACCGGCAATCAAGTTAAGGGTTCGGGCAACACGGACTACCTTTTCATCAAAATCAATCCCAAAAATCTTGAGTACGTCTTCCTTTTCTTCGCCTTTGATTTCCACGTTTTGGAATAAATGACCCGTGATTTGAAAAATGGTGTGTACGGTAAATCCGCAAGAACCGGATGCCGTGTCAATCATATACTCGCCCTTTTTGGGGTTGAGCATTTTGACGCACATATCAATGACATGGCGGGGGGTAAAATATTGGCCTTTTTCGCCTTTTGCGGATTTATTGACCAGATATTCGAACGCTTCATCAATAACCTGTAAATTGGAATTAAACAGCTTCACATCTTGAAGGCTAGAAACACACACCGACAAATGAGACGGGGAGAGGTCAAGTTTAGAGTCGGGTGAGAACACCCCTTGCCATTCACTTTTGGCTTCATCAAATAATTTTTGGATTTTGGCTTTAAGATCGCCTTCACTTTGCCCCGTATTTCTAAACTCAAGGACACGAAATTCAGAATCATCGACGGTCAAGGCCGCTTCTTTTCGGGCGGCGTAATCGGTGTATCGGTCTTTTAGCTGCTTTTTGAGCTCATAGTCCAAAATCGTTTTATTATCTTTGCTTTGCATCTCATCCCATAATTTAGTAAAGATGAGTTTAAACACTTCTTCGAAAACATCGACGCCAGCATTGGCCAAAACTTCATCTTCCATATCCAAGATAATTGTTTTAAGCGATTTGCCTTCATTGGGGATTTTGTCTTTGACGACCAAATCACGCCACGTAAAGCGTTCTTTTAAGATATCTTCTAAGGTTTGATCAGCATTTGGAATATCGGTGATATCCTCAAAATAGTTTGGGTCTTTTCGGTTGTAGTGAGAAATTTGGTCACCGTTGGTCCAAATACCGATGGGGGCACCCGTAGCGTTGCAATAGGATTTTAATTGTTCTTTGCCATCTTTTAACTTTGGCTTTTTGACCTCGATAATCATATATTCAACCGTTGGTCGGTCTTTATCAAAGATGACGATATCCGCAGACTTTGTTTGTCGGCCAAACTGAACAGGATGTTCAAACTTAATGCGTTTTTTGGGATACCCGTATTTTTGAATGAGCTTGGCAGTATAAAGCTGCCTGATCGCTTCTTCAGGTTTGAGTTGGATATCTTTATTCCGAACGAGGCATTCGATATGAGGCTTAGAATTTTTGAAAAAAATCTTACTTTCAAGATCGTGAATTTCAGAAAGCTCGAAAAGGTCGAGGCTGTAGTTGGAATCTTTTAAGATAGAAGAAAGTTTAATTTGGTCATTGGTAGCGGTTTCCTCGGTCATGCATTGTCCTTTTACGTCGGTATTAAAGCAGTCGCAATATCCAACACCACACCATCTTTAACAATAACTTCTAATCCACCTAACTTTTCATACAAATTATCGCCAATCCCTACAGTAACAAATCCATCAACAACCCCTTGAAGAAAATGAGTCCCGTCTTTCAGAGAGTCAATTTCCTCAAGACGATGACCAAGCTCTCTCATCGATTGAGTAATCTGATCCTTCTCAAGAATCAATTTTTCCCTCACAACAGGAGGTATAGACTGATCCTTAAGCTGATCATCAATTTGATCTAAACGTGCTCGAGATGCTTGGATACCCGTGTTGACTTCAAATTGAATATATTCCTTAAATCGGTCGGTTACAACCGCTTTAATCGCAACACTACGCTTAAGCGTCAACGTCTTCGATTTCTCTTTAGAAATCTCTGATTTCGAACTCACAAGTCACCTCAAGTGATTAAAATTAGTCAGTTAAAATTTCAACCGTCACTTTTTTATCTTGCTTAGCCGCAGCAGCTTTTACCACTGTTCGAATCGCGTTGGCAATGCGACCATCCTTACCGATTACCTTACCAACATCATCTGGCCCAACCAAAATTTCCAAAATGACAACACTTTCTCCGACAGTCTCCGTAACACGAATCTGATCAGGAGAATCTACCAAAGCCTTCACAATTGTTTCTACTAAAGCTTTCATACTTATCCCTTCCCAAAAAAAACTCAATACGCCCCTAACGTATTTCCTTACTTCTTATCAGATGGTCGATCTTTTTTAGCAACGCCATGAAATTTTGTCTTTTTTTCAATGGCAGGCAAAACGCCTTCCTTACTCAAGAGACGGTGAACCGTTTCTGAAGGAAGTGCGCCATTCGACATCCAATAGTCTAATCTTTCACGATCAAAAACAAACTGAGCAGGTTGAGCCAATGGATTATAAGTCCCTAACTCCTCAATTGTTTTTCCATTTCGAGCGGCAGTGCTATTTGCAGCCACCAATCGATAAAATGGATTCTTTTTTCTACCAAAACGTTTTAATCGTAACCGTACAGCCAATATAAACCTCCTATTATGTTCTACTTTGAATCACAAGAAACGAAATCGATGTTGATGAGCCATCTGTCCGTGATATATTTTAAACAGTTTACGGATTATAACCCCTACAAAAAGCAGGGTCAATCAGACAATAAAAACTCAAAATCTTCCTTGGTCAACGCGCCTCCCGAATGTCCACCAAAATTCACTACATCTTCAAATAACTGTGATTTTTGAGCCTTCAGCTGCATTAAACGTTCTTCAATGGAGTCTTTCATAATCAACCGATTAACAAAGACAGACTGGGATTGCCCAATGCGATGAGCACGGCTAGATGCCTGATCCTCCACCGCTGGGTTCCACCATGGGTCAACATGAATGACATAATTAGCCCGAGTTAAATTAAGCCCTACACCGCCCGTTTTAAGGCTCAATAAAAAGATCATAGGAGACTCCGAATTTTGAAATTGCTCCACCAACTTACCTCGGCGTTTCACCGGAGTCGTCCCATCCATCCGAAGTAACTGGATCTTCAGCGATGCCAAAATAGGCTCAAGAATATCCAAAAATTTTCTAAATTGAGTAAAGATCAAAAGATGATGCCCTTCCCAATACAATTCCTGAATCAATTCTTTTAAGCGTAAAATTTTAGGTGATTCTGCAGAAAATTGAGGATCAAGCAAGCCAGGAGACACACAAAGTTGCCTCAGACGCAAAATCGCAGTCAATACCTTAATCCGGGCCTTGGATACAGGCAATGTCGAAAAAGACGACTGAACCACTTGCCTCGATTCGGCCAAAATTTGCTGATACAAAGTCAACTGATGCGAAGACATCGGCAAATAATCCACCGTCTCAACCATCGGAGGAAGCTCTTTTAAAATCTCACGTTTAGTCCGCCTCAAGACAAAGGGTCGGGTCCTGCGAAGTAACACATCAGTACTGCTATTTTTAAGTAAATCCTGAAAACCGCCATAAGTCCCAAAAATCCCAGGAACTACCACATCCATGATCGAAAAATATTCCCCAAAATGATTTTCAACCGGAGTCCCAGTCAAAGCCACTGTAAACTGACGTCGAATTTGCCGAGCAGCCTTCGTCCTACCCGCTGTTAAATTTTTAATATATTGGGCTTCATCAAACACCAAAACATGAAATTGGTGCTGATCAAACCACTCCGAATGCCGCCTTAACACATCGTAAGTCGTAATTAAAATATCCACCGATTCATCAATAGACCCGATCTCTTTAGGGGAAAAAACCAGCGCATTAGACTGAGGACAAAACTTACGAATTTCACTCACCCAATTAAAAACCAAGCTAGGAGGAACTACAATCAAATGAGGGCCAAACCGATGCCGAGATGCCTCAGAAATCGATGTCAAAAATACCAACGCTTGAATCGTCTTCCCAAGCCCCATATCATCCGCTAAACAGGCTCCAAATC
>CAZZBY010000045.1:0-7207 GCA_964652635.1 uncultured Candidatus Marinamargulisbacteria bacterium
CGACCATGAGGGAAAAGTAGCCGAAAGATATACATCATTAACCACCCCACTCTCATCAAAAATAACCAAAGACATCGACCGACTCATCGCAAAATCACACTTGCCCTAATAATATGCTGTACAACACCCAAAAAAACATGTTAAGTTGCTGGCATACTTGATCACCCAGGAGCCATGAATGAATAAAAATAGACTTTATCTAGGAAACCTAGCCTACTCAATTACCGATGACGAAATCAAAACAGCGCTAGGTGAATTTGGCACAGTGGTCAGCGTCAAGCTATTTGCAGACAAAGGGTATGGATTTGCAGAGATGTCAACTGAAGAAGCCGCAGAACGAGTCACCCAAGAACTCAACGGCCAAGAAATCAAAGGCCGGCCACTTCGAGTAGACATCGCAAAACCCCCAACACCACGAGAAGATCGTCCAGGATTTGGTGGAAGCGGAAACCGATTTTCTAGAGAGTCTAAACCACGCCGGTATAACGATTAATTGCTCGATCACCCTCGCAATAGTCATCACTGACCCCAATTGTTGCAAAATACATCAGATATGCAGTGGATCAACTTGCGAAAATGATCAAAGAGCAAGGCACTCGCTGCGACGATGGAGTTAAGCAAGACAAAAATTGTGCAGATGGAGTATTTTGCAACAATCCCATCTTGCAACAGTCTTAAAAGGACTCAGGTAACAACCGTTTCTGTTTCCAGATTTCAATCGGAAGGGGAAGCTCCTTAATAAATCCAGAATCCATTTCAAAAATCCAAGCATGAATCCTTGGATAATCGGGAGTAGCAAAAGCCATCCTCATCACAGAAGTCCGACACACATTCTCAACTTGTGTCATCACATTCATTTCACAAAGACGATCAATACGCTTACTTTCATCTTCGATACTATGAAGATAGTCATAATTTTGGAGATACAAATCCCGAATCGGCATCAACCAACTCGCAACAATCCCCGTCACATTGCCATGATAGGCCGAAACAACCCCTCCGCACCCATAGTGCCCACAAACAATAATATGCTTCACCTTCAACACCGTTACAGCGTATTCCAAAGCCGACAAAAAGTTCAAATCGGTGAGCGACGCTTGATTGGCCACATTACGATGAATAAAAAGTTCACCCATCTTAGTTTGAGTAATAATATTGAGGGGTTTGCGACTATCCGAACACCCAATAAAAATATAAGGAGGAGTTTGGCCCAAAGCCTGGCGCTTAAAAAAGTCAGGATCCTGCTGCTGAAGCCCCAAGGCCCAACGACGATTATTAGAAATCAATTCGTCATACTCATGATAATCCATCATCTTAAGAAAGGTACCACAGTGCAAAAAGACATGCTAGTATTGGGAAGTAAATATGACACTGACCAAGCAAAAAATCCAATTTTTTGTAGAATTTATTTTTGATTCAAGAGGGGTAGTCTACCCGAGCATTTCGGCACGCCATAACGAAGACGAAATCCCTCTCGAGCTATCGTCGCTTGCCATATTTATCCACAAACACAAAACCGAGCTCTCCGAAACCGACACCAACTTTTGCTATTCACTCGGAAAATTTCTAAAAAAAATGACATTCAACAACCGGATTTTCATGGCCATCCCACAGGAATCCGATGTCGTGAAGTTTTTTAAACGGGCCCTAGAAAAAGAAATCGATTTATACTGGAAACATCAAGGCAAAATCCACCAAATCCAGATCAATGGCACCCTTCCGTACGTAATTGAAATTAATAAAATCGGCCATGCAATGCACTGCAAACTCAATCATGAAATCATTTCCATCCACTCCAAACTCGAGTGGCTCTCTTTTTATCAGGATAAAACATCTCTTATTTTTTCCAATGGAAATCTCTTTTTTAATCTCCCCGAAAAACTCATTGATTTTATTAATGACCTATTTGACCATGCCGAAATCATCTACAAAGACACCGACATTGCGTACTTCATCAACAATATTTACCTACCTTTCCAAACCATAATCAAATGGAATAGCAAAACCGATTTATCACAATTTATCCCCCAGCACACACCACCAAGAGGATATTTAGAACTGAGTTATAAAAACAAAACTCTTATCCCCACCCTACTATTCAAGTACGGTAGCGAAATTGTCGCACCAAACGACACCGAAGTCGTCGTCAAGGACCCAGTATCGGGTAAACGATATGCTCGCCAGCCTGATGCTGAAAATCAGCTCCAAGCGCAATTAATGGCCCTATTTTTAGAATATAACCTTCCATTTATGTTGCAATCTCCCGGTGATATTGCCAAGTTTATGGGCGATCTCATCCCCACCGTCAAAAAACAAGGGTGGTCTGTTAAATCCAATGTCCCCGAATTTCACGTCCACGATGACCCCGTCGAACTTCAATTTAACATTTCATCCCATCAGGATCATACTGGTCAAAACTGGTTTGATTTCGATCCCAATGTCTCCATCCACGGAAACGCAATGTCACTCCAGGAACTCGCTCGACTCATGGTAGAAAATCAGGGGTATATCAAAACCAAATCTGGTTATGTCAAAATTACAGAAGATAGTCAAAAAGAACTCAAATTTTTATCCGATATGGGCGCACTTCGGGTAGGTAAACGGTTTTCAAAAGCTGATATGCTACCCATCGTCTCCATGATTGAAGCCAAAGGAAAATCCCAAGCTTCTGAAGAATTAATCAAAAATACCCAGTTTGCCTCCATCGATTTTTGTCAAATCGGCCCCGATTTTAAGGGGAATTTAAGAGATTATCAGCAATATGGCGTCAATTGGATGAGGTTTTTGTACAAAAGTAATTTCGGCGGAATTTTAGCCGACGACATGGGACTGGGAAAAACCATTCAAAGCATTGCATTTAGTAGCCAATTATCAGGAGATCACCCTTCCCTCATCGTCGGCCCCACCAATGTCATTTATAATTGGCAACGGGAATTTAAGCAGTTTTACCCCAGCAAAAAAGTCATCGTTTACACTGGTAGTAATCGAGAAAAAATCCTCAAAGATTGCCCCGCCCCAGATTTTATTATCACGACTTATGGCATCGTAAAAAATGACTTTGACAAGCTCTCAACGATAAACTTTGAGGCCTTATTAATTGACGAAGCTCAAGCCATCAAAAATCCCAAGGCCCAGGTATCCGATGCCATCAAAGGCCTCAATGCCAAATTCAGGCTCATTCTCACTGGCACCCCCATCGAAAATCATTTTCAGGATTTATGGAACTTATTTGACGTTGTCATGCCCGGATATTTAGGCACTCACAGCGTCTTTGACAATGCCATTAAAAATGGAGGGAAAGACATTTTAAAAGCCAAAATGCGCCCGTTTATTTTAAGAAGAGAAAAACGCGAAGTATTAAGCGAGCTCCCTGAAAAAACCGAAATTATCCTCAAATGTGAAATGTCAGAAGCCCAGGAACGTCTTTATCAAACCGTCCTTGATGCAGCCAGAAAAGGCATTCGAGATAGTCAAGGCCGAACTCAAAAGCTGGCCATGTTTGCCGCATTACTAAAACTAAGACAAGTCTGTCTCCATCCTGGCCTATTATCCGAAACCAATAATTGGGATATCCCTTCCACCAAATTTGAAATGATGACCGAAAAAGTCACCGAACTCATCGACGAAGACCACAAAATCGTTCTTTTCTCTCAATTTACAAAAATGCTCGACATTATCGAAAAATGGGCCAAATCAGAAGGCATCTCCACGAAACGCATTGACGGCAGTATCCCCGCCAAGCAACGCATGGAAATCGTGAATGCCTACCAAAAAACTTCAACACCAACCCTAATGCTCATTTCACTCAAAGCTGGAGGAATGGGCATTAACCTCACCGCCGCCGACTATGTAATCCACATGGACCCCTGGTGGAACCCTGCCATCGAGTCTCAAGCCACCGATCGAGTCCACCGTATGGGCCAACAAAACAAGGTCATCGTCTACAAAATGATTACCGAAGGCAGCATCGAAGAAAAAATCCAAACCCTTCAACAAAGCAAACGCGAGATGCTAGCCGAAATGATCGACATTGATAGCATCGAAGATAAAAAAATTGACGTTACTGAATTAAAGAATTTATTATTTCAGTAATACAACAATGTATCTAGCTTCACAATAATTCATAAAAATTAGAAATTTCTTCATTGTTCTACCGATAAGTAGTGCACACCAAAAGTAATCTTTGAGAATGATGTGAACTAATTTTTGTAGGTTAGCTGTGATTTTAGAAAATGATTAAAAAAATATTAAGCCTCGTTGAAGGAATGGATGTAGATACATTTTTTTGCCCTTGGAGAGATGAGTTAAGAGAAGGATATAACGCTCTCTTTCATCGTTGGACAGAAGCCCCACCACCAGAAGTTCCGATTCATCCTTTTTTTCAAATAAAATCATCAGGGGGCACAACCACCAGATTTACAACACAAGCCGAAGACGGAGCAATCCTCGACCTCATCGAATCTTTAAAAATGGGAACTCCGATTTATACTATCGAAACCCCAAATCAACAAACACGACTTAAAACATTAGTGTTAGGAAGTGAATTATTTTTTTTACCCCCACATTTAATTCAATTTGAGTTGAGATTTTTAAAGACATGCCTAGAATCTAGCCCTCCTGCTCAAATATGGGTCAGCACATCAAAAGGATTAGAGCGGGTTAAAACCCTGAAAGAATTATTTAATACCCTTCAAATACTGATACCAAGAGACGAAAAACCACTAGATGCCTTATGTGATAAGGCAGGAATTTCACGAGATTCTAGACTAATCATGACTTGGGGTAAATTTTCAATTTTTCTTTCTACCCCCAATAAATACCATTTTAGTGAATATCTCCAAGAGACAGATCAAGATTTTATTGATCAAATTGAAATCACACTCGAAGCTTTAAGAAATGAGAGCCGCGTAAAAATAAGTTTTGACGATACTACCCTTGAATCACTTTTTAGTACTCTAAAACAAGTTGATTTCCGTTATACGGATATAATCGAATTAGAAAAGCTGGATGGAATTGAGAAAACAAACTTTCCAGATGAATATCCTGTATTTCCCAACATATTCCATCTTCAGATAAAAAGAACCAAAGAGAATCAAACATGGAATTTAGCGATTATCTCCCTATTATTTCCAAATCTCGTTAGCCTAGAAATTACAAAAGATCAAAAAAGAGATGTACGTCATGACAAGGAAACAAACTTAGAATTATTACACAATGGAAAACCTGTTAAACTCCCCTACTTACTAAGCTTTTGCTCAGATGTATTTCCCGATAGAAGTGATGTTTTAGAAACAGGTGGGTTCAGTACGTTTGTAAATTCTTTATTATCATCTCCGTTTCTAAAAAACCTGAGAGTTCTCACGCTAAAAGAAGATAATGAAATAAATCTATCCCTCCTAGGAGGTCCGACAGACTTAGATCACACACCACCCTATGTCTCTCTAGAGTATCTTTGTCTTGAAGCTGATTTGATTGACGACATAGATCAGAAGGAAGAAGACTCCCGTCAGAAGATAAAATCATTTTTCAGAATATTTCCAAACTTAAACAAGTTAAAATTAGGATCTGCTGAGCATTTCTTAAGCACTTTTAATGAGGCCCTGCCAAACCTCTTGTATTTAAAATTGGATAGAGTAGGAATTAATGATCTACCCAAACTATTTTCCAAACCAAATGGCATTAAGTGTCTTAGGATTGACGTACTCGACTTTGATCAAGCAAATGAGACTTCTGAGATTTATACTACTTCACTACTAAAATTGGACATCTCAGAGTATAACCTGGAGGATGAAAAACATAAGAAGAAGGAAATAGAAGCATTATTTAATTTCCTGCAAATGTCGACATCACTAGATAACGTATCAATACATAATGATATTCTGATAAAAATATCAAATCTCCCAAATATTTCAAAACTTCCACGTATTATCCAACAACAGATTTATACTACAACTACTATCCTACCCTATCATATCAAAAGGCCCTTATCTTTAGATACAACGACTATAAGTAGAGATACCATAACCGCACTAGAAATATATAAAGGCATCCATCCAAGTCAGTACATCAAAGATATTGGTGTGGGAGTCCAGGTCAAGGGAAACCAATTAGCTTTAACCTCAGCAAGATACAAATTCGATATTACTTTTACGCAGGTCGAAAAACTTGAAAGCAAACCTACCGATGATCAATTGGCTCATGGTCAAGTAGTTGGGAAAATTCCAATTGAATCACTAGAATATGATAGAGTCTACCCTATACCCACTTATGCAATACATCAGAAACCAATATCCTATTATTTTGAGGACACTGATAGTGAATCTGGCGATTTTTCTATTTTCTTTCATCGAGACCACACTCACCAAGTATTGGGTATTTCTACACCCCCTAGTACACCAAGAGGAACAGGTGGAACTTTATATTTAGTGTCTGAAACGGACCCCACCCTAATTAGTCCAAAAGATATTCTAAGTCCATCTTCGAGGGAAAATCTCGATGAGCAGTTTCTAAACTGGGTCAACAAATTAACGAGAAACTTACTGTGCCGAACTGTAACAGAATTTGGCTTACTAGACACCCCTACCCCTCCCTGGACTCAAGAGGAGTTTAACGGGATTATGGCAGCCAGAGTAAATGGTATTATTAGGTATTGTAGCGAATTTAGTGAAAAAGAATTGCCCTCTCTAAAGGAATTATTAAAAATAAGTCATATAGCCAGAAAATTAATGAAACAACAAGAGTTTGCTTCTCTCGTCAACGCCAATCCCGCATATCAAAACTTTTTTCGTATCGCAATAACAAAAACAGGAGTATGTCGACATCGATCAATAATTTGTCTCGCAATGTTACTTAGCCAAAAAGTATGGGCAGCAAGGATAATATCAAACGATTGTCACGCCCAAATAATAATAGGTGCACAAATAATTAATTTAGGAGGTGGGGGAACCCTAAGTACTCTAAAATGGTCAGACTTAGATAAAATTAATGACGAAATTCAAGAAGAAAAGTCAAAAAAGAGGGAGACCCATTCACGTGCAGCAGCAAATCTCAGTGCAGCAAAAAGTAGTACACCACTCCCCCCCCCCAGTAGCTTCAATCCCTACTCAAGCAGTAGCTGAACTTAGCCCACCCGCCACCCAAATTATTTCACAATTAAGTCCTCGTCGCCAATCACTGAAGCTTACTTTTCTCGAACCTAAAAGTTGCT
>CAZZBY010000046.1:0-7199 GCA_964652635.1 uncultured Candidatus Marinamargulisbacteria bacterium
AAAAGGCTATTTACTCTCCGAAAGTATTGCTGCGTTTGACAAGATCGGGATTTCATTTGGCAATGCCATTGAAGACTCTCGAAAGCTGTATACCAAAAACACGACCGGGCAATATCGATTGCTTAAAATTAGGCCTTGGGATGTGACTGAATATGTTGAAAATGGCGCAGCGGATTTAGGTATTGTGGGCTTGGATGTTTTAGATGAAAAACAAAGTAATGTCATTCGCTTAGCTAATTTAGGATTTGGAAGATGCAGCCTCGTTATTGCAGGGCCTACGGGTAAAGAAGCGGTACGCTTAAGACATCACATCAAGGTGGCTACCAAATTTCCTAATCTTACTCGGAGATACTTTGATGATCACGGCATTAAGGCGAAGTTGATTAAACTTTATGGTGCCATTGAATTGGCCCCCCTTACGGGATTGTCTGATATTATTTCAGATCTCACGGCTACCGGTGCAACATTGAAGGAGCATAAGTTACAAGTGATCGACACGATCTTGGATTCTTCAGCTTACTTGATTGCCAACCCTAGCAGCTATCGTACGCACTATTCTACGATTGTGAGTTTAGTTAACGCACTTAAGGCCCGATGATGATTGCGCAAATGAAGGCGACTTATATTCCGATTATCAAAGATGTCTTTACACCTAAAGAGCATTACCGCAATATCGATGATATTGACTTAGGAAAGCTGTATGACAAAGGGTATCGCAATGTCTTTTTAGATATCGATAATACTCTCATGTCTTATGAAGAGAGAGAGCTTTCTTTGCAAAACCTCGAATGGGTTGAGCGTATCAAGCAAACTGGCTTTCGATGCTTTATTCTTTCAAATAACCTGAGTAAACGTCGTATCGAACGGATTAGTAAGCAAATGAAAGTTCCGGGTGTTTATTTTGCTCTTAAGCCTTTTACCTATAGTATTCAAGAACTTTCTAAGCAGCATGGCATTTCCCTCAAGCATAGTATTATTATCGGCGATCAAGTTCTCAAAGACATTGTTCTTGGGAATTGGACCCAAATGTATACTATCCTTGTCGACCCCATCGATATCCGAAAATCCTTTTTTAAAACTCTTCAACGGGATATGGAAATTAAGATTTTGGACATATTGTCGACGCTGTAGCATTTTATACATTTTTGTATTATTATTTGTTTATTTTTACAAAAATGTAATCTTTAACGCCTGTGTTTTTTGGATTATTTTCTATATTCTACATTTTTGTATATCGATTGCAGTCTACTCACGCTTTGTGATGCGGTTTGTTGGCATGAAAAATGCAAATATTACTCGAAGTTGACTTTTCATTGTGGAGGTTGTGATTTTGAAAAAGCTGTTCATCGTTGTTTTGTCCTTGTTAATATCTCATGTTGCCCATGCCTCTATTCAAATTAGTGAGGCTACTTCTGGGGCCCAGTACGATGCTTTGGTTAAAAAAGAGGGTGCATCTTATATTGGAACTCCTAAGACTTCTGGAGTGCCAGTTGTTTCTTCGTCTCGACCTGAATCTGCTCAATCGGCGTTTTCTGCGGCGACTTCATCTACTTGTTCGGTTCGTAAGCCTGCATTGGTTGCGGCTAATTGTACTAATCCTCGGGATCGTTTTCAGAAACGGTTTCAGGAGATTAAAGCGGCCAATGCTGCCAATGAAGTGTCTTTTGCCTCGTCGGATCTGTCCGATGGAGATTCTAGTAAAATTTCCTTTTCTGATCTTTCAGAACAATATCGGTCTAAGTAGTTTGGTGCGTTACCAGAACATCGCAACAGTCCAATTGGGGCTGATTTAAGCGTGGTTTTCTCTTAGTTTGGGGATTATTTTTTTGAATATTGTGGTTGCTACCTCGATGTCTTGAGATGTTGTGGAGGGGCCGATGCTGATGCGGATGGCACTGTTTGCGATACTTTTGGACTTGGTGATGGCTTGGAGGACATGGGATGGCTCTGTTGAGCCTGTTGAGCATGCTGAGCCGGTGGAAATATTTACCCCTTCCTGATCCATTCGGATGACTAGAGCTTCGGCTGGGATGTCGATAAATGAGATATTGAGCGTATTGCTTAAGCTGATATCGTTTGGGGTATTGATGTGAATATTGGTAATTGTACTGAGCTCTTGGAGGAGCTGGGTTTTGAGCTGAGACATGTGGTGATGATTGGATTTTTTGTTTTTTTGCGCAAGTTCGGCGGCGATGCCAAATCCGATGATGCCAAGCATGTTTTCTGTGCCTGCGCGTCTCTGTTGTTCCTGGGATCCCCCGTGAAGGAGGGGGGTGAGGAGATGTTCGTTGCGGATGTAGAGGGCGGCAATCCCTTTGGGACCTTGAATTTTATGGGCGGAGAGTGTGAGTAAGTCAATATTGAGTGTGGAAACATTGATGTCGATTTTGCCTACGGCTTGGGTGGCATCTGTGTGAAATAATGTTTGGGGTGGGCGGCTTACTTGAGAAAGTTCATGGATGGGCATGATGGTACCAATTTCGTTGTTGGCCATCATGATGGAAATGAGGGCGGTGTCAGGGGTGAGTGCAGAGGCCAATGACTGAGGCGTGATGAGTCCTTGAGAGGTTGGGGATAAGTAGGTGATGGGATGCTGATGAGTTTGGCTTAGGAATTGGCAGGGAGTGAGGATACTTGAGTGTTCGATGCTGCTCACGATGATGCGGGGGAGAGGGGCAGTGCGTGGAGTGGTGCTCCAGGGGTGTTTGATCACCGTGTTATTGGATTCACTGCCAGAACTGGTAAAGATGATTTGGCGGGGATTGGCTCCGATGAGTGCGGCGACTTTATCCCGGGCGGTTTCGATAAGTTCTCGAGAGGTTTGTCCGGTATGATGAAGGCTAGAAGGGTTGCCGTATTTGGATAAGCTGGCTTTGATGGCGGCTTGGACGTCGTCGTGGAGTGGGGTGGTGGAGTTCCAATCTAGGTATATTTTTTTACTCATAAGTCGAGTTTGGAAATGAGAAGTTCGTAAAGTGTGTATATATTGAGCCGGCTTTTGACTTGGTTATCCCGAAGTGAGGTTAATGTGGAGGTGAGGGTGATCAGTGTATTTTGATTATCGAGCATTTTATCTAAATATACTTGGCTTTTACTTTGGGTAATATGCCTAATGATGGGCAGTTGGGGGCTATGGTAAAGGCTTAAATAAATTTGGATTTTGGTGATGAGGTACTGGATATCTGAGGATGGAGATTGAAATAGGGTGGTCACGTTGATCTTTGGTCCATCAGGGGGGGTGAGTTGGAGATCATCGGGTAAGTAGGATTGGATATAGAGTAAAAATGCATTGATTTCGTTGTCTGGGAGCGAGGATAGCAGGATAAAGAGTAGGCTAGGGTCGATTTCCTTGGAAAATAACTGTTTTAACTCGGCTTTGGGGACAATGAGTTTTTGAAGGGTTGCTTCGATTTTGCTGGATGTTTCTTTGTAGTGAGCAATCATTCTTTTGCAGTCTTTGATAAATGGCTTGTGAAAGCTTTTTGGCGCGTTGATATCCCCTGTTATTTTTTGTTGAATGGTTCTGCAAAATTGGGCGTAATGGTCGTCATGCTGGCCAAATCTGAAGGTGTCGATGACTTGATTTCCCCAATTAATTTTGATTGTATTTTTCTGGATACTGACTTGCTTAATGACCGGCATTGTGATGCCGCCGACCATGGATAACGCGGTGAGTGCAATGAGTTGGGTGAGAAGGATTGCGTCTTGGTTTTGGGTAAATTCCTTAGAGAGATTGTAGTATCCATCGACGGATACTGCTTTTTTGGCGGCGATAAATCTTGGGTTTTTTGGATTAAAGGCATCCTTATTTTTTTGCGACTGAGTGGCAATAATTTCAAGCATTAAAATGGAGTGTGGAATGTCTAACATGATTCATATCATAGCAAGCCCTCTGTAAAACTCCCATCTGCACAATTTTCGCAATGCTTAACTCTACCGACCCGCTGAAACTTCGCCTCCAAGATCGTCTGCGTTGCTACTGGATGACGTTTAGATGGACTTTGTTGTGGGAATTGGCTGGTAGAGGATGGAGGTGCTGGTGTCCCTATGAAAGATCCATTTCCGACTGAATTGTTTGATTGGAGACAACGTCCGACCTGGGTGTCTCGATATTTATCTCTAAGTTTAATTTTAAATAAAATTCAAAACATCAGGGAGTTGTCTATTACCGTGACATCTTTTGGTCTTGACTGTTTGTATGGGTATTCTAGGGATCCAGATTGGAAAGTTCGATTGGAAGTTGCCAAGGTGCTTCACCGCTTTTTTCATCAGGCTGACCCCAAACATCGTGCACAGGTGATGAGCGTCCTTAAAAATTTGGACTTGGATCCTAATCCAATGATCGAGATCTGGGTGAGTCAATTACACCGAGATCTCGCTACCAAAGAGGGTCAGTTGTGGCTGACTCAAAAGGGTTGAGATGTGCCAAAATTTTGAGGTGAGGACTATCTGGGATGCGGAGTTTCAGCGAAGCCGGTAGAGTTAAACCTTAAAATTGTTGTGCAGATCACACTTTTGAGTCAGCTCCGGTGGCTTTTATTTGAGGCTTTCGACGAATAGTTTGATTTTGTCGATGCCTTCCTTGATGTCTTCGGCACTGGTGGTGTAGGTGAGACGGATGTGGTTGAGTGCTCCAAACCCTGAACCTGGGACGCAGGCGACTTTGTAGCGTTTAAGTAATTGTGCACAGAAATCGACATCGTTTGCAACGATACCTTCGGGGGATGTTTTGCCATATAGTGCAGAGACGTTGGGGAATGTGTAGAAGGCCCCTGGAGGGGTTAAACAGGTGATCCCTT
Organism: uncultured Candidatus Marinamargulisbacteria bacterium; assembly: GCA_964652635.1. Lineage (GTDB taxonomy): Bacteria > Margulisbacteria > Marinamargulisbacteria > SXXA01 > SICP01 > CAMCZW01. The sequence continues at coordinate 4,800 of CAZZBY010000046.1, forward strand.
TGATTTTATTGAGTTCCTTGACCATGAGGTTGCGGCGGCTTTCAAATGATTGCCTCATCGTTTCTACGGCCTCTTGAGAACCTTCGATGGCTTCTAGGCTGGCCCATTGGGACGCAACGGTAGGATTGGATGTGGTTTGGCTTTGAATTTTACCCATTGCAGAGGCGATTTCTGGTGTAGATCCTGTGTATCCAATTCGCCATCCTGTCATGGAATAGGCTTTAGATACCCCATTGATGACAATAGTGCGGTCTTGCATTTCTTTTGAGAGGGATGCAATGGAGATGTGGCTTGTGCCATCATAGACGAGTTCTTCGTAAATTTCGTCGGAGAGAACATAGAGGCTGTCATGTTTGAGGATGATGTCGGCTAAGGCTTGTAGCTCCTCTTTGGAATAAATGGCACCGGTAGGGTTTGAAGGGGAGTTGATGACAATCATTTTGGTTTTGGGGGTGATGGCGGCTTCGAGTTGGGCAGGAGTGATTTTAAAACCGGCTTTATCTGTGGCTTCGATGATGATGGGTTTTCCGCCGACTAATTCGACTTGGTCGGGATAGCTTACCCAATATGGAGACGGGATGATGACTTCATCGCCGTCATTAATTAGGGCAAGAAAGGCGTTGTAAATAGAATGTTTGGCTCCACATGAAATGACAATGTCTTTATTGGTGTACGCGAGATTGTTGTCTTTTTTGAATTTTTGAACAATGGCGTTTTTAAGTTCAATGATGCCGGATGCGGCTGTGTATTTGGTTTTGCCGGCGTTGATCGAATTGATGCCCGCTTCCTTAATGTTTTGAGGTGTGTCAAAGTCGGGTTCACCTGCGCTAAAACTGATGACTCGGTGGCCTTCTTTTTTGAGCTGATTGCCAAGGTCGGTGACGGCCATGGTGATACTGTCCTTAATATTCATTGCTCTTTCGGATAATGGGGATGTGATCGTCTTTGACATCTTAGAAACTCCTTGTGATTTTTAACTTGGTGTCGGCCAGTTTAGGTGTCTTATTTCTTATTCGAAGATGCTTTATATGGGCTCTTTGAGATAATCACTAGTCCGGCCATAATTAGCATAACTCCGAGATATCTGTAAAGATTTACCTTTTCTCCAAGGATTAACTGAGATCCGACGACAATTAGCATGAGATTGGTACTGAGAAAGGGATAAAGGAAGGATAGTTCAAATTTGGACATGGCGACTAACCATAAAACCCCGCCTGTGATAATCATGATGAGGGCGGTGACGGTGACGGGTGTGCATAATGCGAGTGCGGCAATGCCGGTGTAGCTGCTTAAGGCATGATCGACTGGCGGCGTGACGGTGAATGAATTAATGGCTGATTTGAGTATAAACTCTCCTGCGCTGGTGAGTAAAATGGGAGGGGCGATGTAGGTGAGGCATTTTTTTATCATTGGTGTGGAGCCTTATATGGATTTAGTGAGTAAGATACTTCCGATGGTGATGACGGTCATTCCCATAATTTTATATTTGTCCAGGGTCTCGTTGAATAATAGGCGCCCCGTAATCATGATGCAAACGTAGCTGACGCTGAGCATGGGGTAGATGTAGCTGAGATCAAATCGCTTTAGACATGCAATCCAGGTATAGACGTGAATGCATCCCAGGGCGAGGCCTAGCCAAAAAAATTTGGATTTGATGACACTTTTAGCGGAAGTTTTTTGAGTATGATGAGGAGTGACGTCCATGGGATCCATGTGGACAGCGGCTTTAAATGAAATATCCGTGAATGTTCGACTGATGATGGTCGATGCTACCAGTAAAAACTCCATTCTTTGTGCTCCTATTTTGCGACTTGCGTAGTCTACAGTAGTTTTGTGGTTTTCAGTAGGGGGTGCTTCGATCAGTTTGGTATGGTTCGAATTGAGTATCTAATGAAAAACTGGGTGGGGCGGATGATTTTTTAGAGAGTTGTTTTTTTGGGGCAGGGTTAGGTTTTTTACTTTTTTTGCTTGGTTCTGATTTTAGTTTGGGGACGGTGATGGTAATACCGTCTTTAATTTTGGCTGCTAGTTTGATTTTGGTGAGGTCGGCGGTGGGGAGAGTGCCTCCGGTTTGGGCGAGGATTTCGAAGACGCGTTGGTTGGCTGTGACGTTGTAGAGGCCGGGGTGTGGGACTTCGCCGCTGAGTTGGATGAGTACTTGTTGAGGTTTTTTAGTGAGGGTTTTGGGGGAGAATTGGCTTGTGGGGGATGATGGAAAAGATGGGGACTCTGTGATCTTGATGGGGCTTGGTTTAGAATGAGCTTTGTAGAGGCTTGCGATTGCCGCTAATATGACGACGATTGTGATGAGAATGAGTGGTTTTTGATGCTCGTTTTTGGGTTGCTTTTCTGTCATTTTTTATCTTTTTAGTTTTTTTATGACGTTATTATAGGGGTTTT
>CAZZBY010000047.1:0-7168 GCA_964652635.1 uncultured Candidatus Marinamargulisbacteria bacterium
TGTTCATCAAATGTAATGGCAACACCAGCACCCCCCATCCCCAATTGACGCATACTCGTAAATCCAAGTCCATCACCCTTAGTTGCCCCATATACGGCCCCTGTAGATAGTAACGCCACCAGCAAAAGCAACCCATATCTCATCATCTTTCCCCTTCCCTATGTGTAATTGATTTCATAAAACCGTTCTAAAGATGGCACTAATGGCATTCAAAACATGACGGTTGCGATCGTCAGTTCCCACAGAAGTTCCCACCAAATAGGAATGGCCATCCACTGTATAAGTTCCATTGGGCAGTAGCATTGAAGCGTACAAGTCCTCCATCATCGATACGACAGAAGAAATATCATCCACACGGGCTTCAACACGGGTCGGAAGGCTATGCGATATATGGAAAGCTTCCCTCATATTACGATAAAAATACCCAATCGTCGGACTCACCGGGGCCACATAAAAAACCGGCTGATACGTATTCCCAGGCCCAAAAAAACTTGCCATAATCGTGACCACACTTTCACGATCATCAATCAAGGCCACGCCATCATCTGTAATATTAAAATGCAATAACAACATTTTATCGATGGCCATAGCATTCACAACACCTCGAAACAATTGAACTGTAGGACTCAACGCTATAATATTTGAATTCGTCGACGCCACATAGGCTGCAATATCAATATCTAACGCAGCAGTCTGCAAGTCACTTAAGGAAATACGCGCCAATAAATCTCGTAAAATTTCAAATACGTTTCGGGCACTATCCGAATTATCCACATCCGACATAAAGACAGACTGACTTGAACTCCCAATAGAATTAAGGTCAAAAATCGAATTTACAACTTGAATAACACCTAAATCATTTTGGCCGACAACAGCCTTAGATCGTAATACCAATAATGCAGGAACGTTAGAACTTGGGGTATCCACGCTTTCTAAAAGAGTAGTGGTAGCAACAGATATTTTCTCAAAATCTGCATGAGAGGACGCCGTTTCAATTTGTTCGCTTAAATCAGAGGGTGTCGAAAACCCCACACCATTAGAATCTGATTTTCCAACCCCCTCAAAAAGATTTTTGGCACATCCAGAAAAGGCCAGAGATCCAGCAATGACGATCGTCAAAAGTAATAAACGTTTACAATTCATAATGCCTCCACATTCAAAAGAATAAGTCAATCTACACCACAGGTTCCCATTTTAAGGGTAACATTAAACATGTTAAAATCAAAAACCTCTCTAAAAATAGAGCAGAGGCATTCACATCCGAAGCAGCAAACTACAAGCTAGAGATCTCTAAAAATTTTCCCCCTCAGTTCTGGCAATAACAGCAGCTCCAACGGCATCTCCAAATACATTTACTGTCGTTCTGCACATATCGACCACCCGATCGATGGCAAACACCAATCCAATCCCTTCTGTAGGGAGATTCGCCGCCCTCAGCACAATTAACAAAGTCACCAATCCCGCACTCGGAATACCCGCCGCCCCAATCGACGCTAACGTCGACGACACAAAAATCACAATCTGATCCATCAAACTCAAATCAAAACCATATACCTGAGCAATAAAAACTGCAGCCACAGCTTCATACAACGCCGTTCCATCCATATTGACAGTTGCCCCTAATGGAATAACAAAACTCGTCACCTTTTTAGAAATCCCCACCCGTTTTTCTAAACATTCCACCGTCACCGGAAGAGTCGCCAAGCTACTATCTGTCGTAAATGCAGTTGCTAGCGCCGGAAACATCTGCCTCGCAAATGTCACAGGAGAAACACGGGCAATAAACACCAATGCACTACACAAAGTCAAAAGAGTATGAAGGACTAACCCTAAAAAGACCACCATCACAAATAAGACCAAAGGTTTAAACGCAGCCAACCCCGTTGTCCCCACTAAAGTCGCCATCAAGGCAAAGACACCAATCGGTGCCGTTTTCATAATCCAATGGGTAATTTTAAGCATGACTTCATTAAGTCCATCAACAAAATGCGTAAACCCATCCCCCTTTTTTCCAATTAAATTCAGCGCACACCCAACTAAAATCGAAAAAAAGATCAACGGAAGCATTTTTCCATCCGCAATGGCCTTAAAAATATTATCCGGCACAATATCCACCAAAATCGAAGAAAGCCCAAATCGAGAATGTTCCTGAATCTCATGCGGAATCATCGTCACATTAAAATCTAACGCTGCCCCAACACCTGGTTGAATCAAATTCACCACAAAAAGCCCAATCAACACTGCCATCAAAGTTGTAACCAAATAGTACAAAAAGGTCCGTGCCCCAATTTTACCCAGATGCTGAATATTACCTAAATTCACAACGCCCATCACCAAAGACGCAAAAATCAATGGCATGACAATCATCCGCAACGCCCGAATAAACACATCCGAAATCGGCACTAAAATCGGCAAATATTCCTTAAAAAAAAGGCCAACAACCACCCCTAAAAAAAGGCCTAAAAAAATCTGACTATGAAGCTTAAGTTTAAACAAAGGAACCCCCCAAAAATAATCAAGCAATCGCCCGTATCATCTCAGCTCAGACTAAGTAATGTAAAGACCAAATCCACAGGACTTGAAGAAACCTTCCACATGAGCTAAATTACCCGTCTGCATAAAAGGCCAAGACTGTTGCAAAATACGACAATCTTGACGAGATCCGGTAGCTCAGTCGGTAGAGCACTTGACTTTTAATCAAGTGGCCGTGGGTTCGATTCCCACCCGGATCACCAGTTTACCCCAAACAAACAGAGTCAAACCAACGAAGAAGCACCGACCTTCCCAATTTATCATGATTTCACAACAAAATTTTAATTAATTCGCGACACTCGCCACGCCAATCTTGTATTGATGTTTTGATCATGATATCTTTCAGAAATCTTTAAATAAATGTAAGGAAAGTGATATGAAAAAATATCTTTTACTAATCGCCTTAATCCTAGGAGTGAGTGCCCCTACTTTCGGTATGGCAACAATCGTTACAAGCATAAAAGATGGAGACGATATTAAGTTCAACACTAATGTTTCTGATGTTGATGTATTTTTAAACGATCAAATGGTCGGAAAAATTACTGGAAACACATTTTCACGCAAACTAAAAAGAACAGGACAACCTCAAACATTCGTATTCAAAAAACAAGGATACAAAGATGTTGTAGTTACTGTCGAAACTCAATTTGACAATATATTTTGGTTAAACATTGTATGTGGCGGTACTCTTGGATCATCTACAGACAGCTGGTTCACTAAAAATACACAAGAATACTCACCAAACCAATTCTACGTCGACATGAAAAAAGGGTAATTTACCTTGAATTGGCAGAATCGGTATTTACTATTGATTCTGCCAATACTTCTCCTATCCATTAAGACAGATGCCTATCAAAAAATCTCCTCTCCCTTAAGCGACAAAATCCTCAATTTCACCTTATTTAACTACGACAATCTCATCGCAGATCACTACGAAAATAGAGATCTCTACATCACTCAATTAACCTACCTTCTCTCACAGGCAACAGGTCAATCTACAGAAAATTATCAGCTGATTTTAAACAGTCCCGAGCTCACGACAGAGCCTTATCCCGTCCAATACATGCTCAAACTTAATCGACAACTCAAGCTGTCTAGCGGATACTATTTTGTCGATGATTAAATATCTCATGATCATTATCTTGATCTGCACCACTTGTCATGCAGAGGATTTTTATAAAACCCATGAATGGATTAACCTGCTGTACTACGAAAAAATAGGAACTACCTACAAAAGCATCGCTGATAGTGATGAGTTTTTTCTCACGAAATCCGGCAAAACAGATCCTAAGGCTGAGTACGACGCAGCCCTCAAACTCACTCAAGCCCAAGACCCCCATTTCAGGAAAACATTCCCTCTAAGATACAAACGGATTACTGAGGCCACACACTTACCCTATCTCCCTCTAGTTACTCCCAATGCAGACGTCACCTCCGTCAGTATCGTCTTCCCTAATCGATATATGGCCAATCCAGCATCCATGTTTGGTCACTTATTTTTAATTTTAAACTCCAAACAAGGACTCATGGACAGCGACATTTTGCACTACATTGCGGATTCTAAAGGAAGCAACAAATTTGCCTATCTCTATAACGGACTTATGGGCAATTTCAAGGGCTGGTTTTTACAGGAACCGTATTACAGAAAAATTAAACACTATAACTACCTCGAAGATCGAGAAATCACCTACTATGATCTCTCCCTCCCCCAAAATCGAATTGAAGACCTCCAACTTCATGCGATTGAGCTTCAAAAAACCCACTTTAATTATTACTTTTTTGATGAAAACTGCGCATTCTTTACAGGGAAATTACTCAACGTCGTCCTAGAAGATGATCTAATTGCCCACGATATGATGATCTCCCCATCCGATATCATCAATCGTTTACAAGCAAAGTCACTATTAACCAAAAGATATGATAGAGAATCCAGTGTTAAATTATTTAATACTCACTTCAATAAGCTCAGCAAAACCCAAAAATCTCAAGTCACAGATTTAATCTTCGTAAAAACCGACAAAGTCCCCACAGATTCAGAAATACTCACTGGATTTATATCGATTTCGGAGTACTTAATCAACAATCATAGCCCCTTAGCCGACACCATTCGTCATAACCGAATTAAAGCGTATCAGGAACTTAGCCTCCAAGGTAAAGCCAAAGTTCGCCAAGTCAATGTAGAGCAGCCTCTAGTAAATCCAATCCAATCTAAAGACCTAAGTATCGGATATGGATTTTCAGACCGGATATTTTTAGCCTACGATCCCATCTGCTACGGAGAATACTCCCCTTTCGGAAGCTTAGAAGTGAAAGGGCTCAACGTTCTCGCTCCACGTATTATCATCGGAGGTAATGAGCACCCTCAATTTGATCTCAAACTGGCCGAAATTTCTAATATTTCACCCTACAACATCGTTGTAAATTCCAATTCCTGGAAACTCAATACTAGCATCGGCTACAAAGACTCCCTATTGACCAATAATTCCTTCGAAATGGGCCACGCCTATTATTTCCACTCCAAAACCAGATTAATAGGATTAATCGGAGCTACGATCAGCAATTACAACACAATTTCCGAAGACAAACTCTCCTCAGTCATCATCAGACCTTCCATCAACTTCGGCATCGAAACCCAAGTTCTCAAAGACCAATTCAACACCAGCCTCAACTACGACTATAAATTTGAAAAAAGCTACCTTACTGCAAAAGCCTCCTTCAAAATGCGAAATCTAGTCCATCAAATCACATATACCCGAGGGACTGATTTTGAAGGGGTTAAATTATCGGTTGTTCATATTTTTTAAGTGTATACCCGTTCAAAATTGAATTGTGGGTTTTCGCAGTGTGTAGACACACATAAGATAAATCCAGAATTTGATTTAGGACGGGTATAGATAAAACCCTCCAGATTAAGTATCATCAACACTTATGAAACTCATCATCACCGAAAAACCCAGCGTCGCTCGAGATATTGCCAAAGTGCTCAAGGTATCCAATAAAAAAGAGGGCTATTTTTACTCAGATTCCACCCTGATTACATGGGCATTCGGTCACTTAATTCAGCTCTCTCACGCTCAGGCTTATGACCCTAAATTTGAAAAATGGGACTTGGAACATCTGCCCATTATTCCAGACCCATTCAAACTAGAAGTCGGCGGAGATAGCGGCACAAAAGCCCAGTTTGAAGTCATTTCGGCATTACTCAACGATGAGCGAGTCACCGAAGTCATTTGCGCCACCGATGCAGGGCGAGAAGGCGAACTGATTTTTAGGCATATCTACACCTTATCCGGCTGCCAAAAACCTATACAACGCCTCTGGGTATCCTCCCAAACCGACACCGCCATTAAGGAAGGATTTGAAAAGCTAAAAGCCGGTGCCGATTTTGAAAGCCTCTATGAGTCGGCATTATCTAGATCCGAAGCCGACTGGCTAGTAGGAATTAATGCCACCCGAGCATACACCCGCAGATTTAGCTTCGGAAAAGGCGTCATGAGCGTCGGACGGGTCCAAACCCCCGTCCTTAAAATGATTGTAGATCGGTTTAAAGCCAATACCGAATTTAAGCCCGAAACTTATTTTGAAATCCATGCCGACATCGTCCACTCCAATGGCACATTTAAAGGTATCTGGGTCACCAAGGAAAAAGAAGCCCGCCTCAAAACTCAAGAAGAAGCAGGCCAAATTGCCAAGGAATTAAAATCCACTAAAGTAGGCGCCATCCACTCACTCATTAAAAAAGAAGTCGCCGAAAACCCGCCCCTCCTCTACGATTTAACCGAGCTTCAAAAAGACGCCAATAAAGCCGCTAAACTCAGTGCAGACCACACCTTAAAAACCATGCAATCTCTGTATGAAACACATAAAATTTTAACGTATCCACGGACATCCTCAAGGTACCTATCTTCGGATATTTACCCAAAAATGAAAGGCCTCCTCCAAACTATCGCCCATATTGAAATGACAGCCCCCTTTGTCGAAAATTTACTCAAAAAACCCATTCCCAATTCAAAACGGATTTTTGATGACACCAAAGTCACCGATCACCATGCCATTATCCCCACAGATAAAAAACCAGACCTAAACCAACTCACTAAAGAGGAATACATCGTCTATGCTCTAGTCCTCAAACGATTTGTCGCAGCCTTTCTTGACAATTGCCAAAAAGAACATACCGAAATCATTACCCAAGTCGGCCCCCATTGGCTAATATCCAAAGGCACCATCATCCGAGAACAAGGGTGGCGAGCCGTCTACCAAAACGATGAAAGTGACGACGAAGACGGAGATGCTCCCAAAAAGAAACGAAAATCCAAAAAAGAATCTTCAGACGCCGAAGCAACTCTACTCCCCATCGTCAACGAAGCAGACCCCATTAAATCAGATAAAGAAGAAGTCTTAAAAAAACAAACCAAAGCCCCTCCTTTATTTACCGAAGCCGGTATCTTAGCTGCGATGGAAACTGCAGGTAAAACCATCGAAGACGACGAAGTCCGACAAGCCATGAAAGATTGTGGGCTCGGCACACCCGCTACTCGTGCCCAAATCTTAGAACGCCTCATCAAAGTCCAGTACATCGAACGCCAAAAAAACACCCTAGTCCCCACCTCAAAAGGGATTGAACTCATCCAAATAA
>CAZZBY010000048.1:0-7085 GCA_964652635.1 uncultured Candidatus Marinamargulisbacteria bacterium
TCGAGGTTTGATGTGGCGGCCGCCGTTGGCGATGATGCTGGTGGCCGTGACCATTTGGATGGGCGTAATTCCGATTCCTTGGCCGAATGAGACAGTGGCGATATCGAGACCGCTCCAGTATTTGGGTTGTCTGAAGAGGCCACTGGATTCTCCGGGGAGTTCGATGCCGGTGAGGCAACCGAAGCCTAGGGAATGAATGTGATTGTAGAGTTGAGCTTTTCCCATTTTCATGGCGATTAAAGTGGTGCCAACGTTGAGGGAGTTTTCTAGGATTTCAGAGACGGTTTTGCGAGGAGAGTCTCCTGCAGGACGAGCGTGAGCTTCCTTAATGGTTTTATCGTAGAGAGTGAGTGTTTCGGGGACGATGAAGATGGTATGGCTGGTGACTAGGTTTTCCTCAATGGCGGCGGCCATGGTGAAAATTTTGAAGATGGATCCTGGTTCAAAAACATCAGAAATACAACTGTTTTTTCTGGTTTTGATACTGGCGTCTTGCCATTTATTAGAGTTGAACTGGGGGTAATCGGCCATGGCTAAAATGTCGCCGGTATTGGGGTCCATGACGATGGCTTGGGCGGACTCGGCCTTGGCTTTTTCGGCTCCTTGGCAGAGGTATTTTTCTGTGAAAAACTGGATGATGGTATCGAGGGTTGTAATAATGCTTTGGCCGTCTTCGGGTTGGGTGAGTATTTTGACGGGGCTTGTAATGAGTCGGTTTCGCCTTGGGTCGCCGTGAAAGAGAATTTTGCCTTCCTGGCCTTTGAGGACTGGGTCATATTTGTATTCGAGACCGCTTAAGCCTTGGTTGTCGATTCCCGTAAATCCGATAATGTCTGAGGCTAAAATCCCATTCGGATAGACCCTGATTTCGTCTTTGAAAAAGTAGATTCCGGCGAGATTGTATGATTTAAGTTTGAGATAATCGGCTTCGCTGATTTTACGCTCGATCCAGGCGAATTGGTTTTCCTTTGTGAGTTTTTTAAAGGCTTTTTCTCGGTCGATTGAGGGGAGGGTATGACAGAGGATATCGATGGTTTTGGTGTTATTGGTGACTTCGCTGGGGTTAGCGTAGACCGAATAGGCTAAGTGAGTGAGGGCTAATGGTCGATAATTGCGGTCGTAGACGGTGCCCCGGGTGGGTGGAATTTTAATAATTTTTTCGACTTGTTTTTCGGATTTGATTTCATAAAAATTATGTTTGAAGACCTGTAAGTAGACGAGTCTAATCATCAATGCTGTGATGCAGCAGATGATGATGAGGTTAATTATGCTGTATCTAAATTGAGGTGAGTCGTTCATTTGAGTGTGATGTAATCGATTTTGTCGGGACGTACCATGTCAAGTTGGGTAGTGGCTTTTAAATAAATTTGTGGGGGGCTTGTCAGCGTGTAAATTTGAAATTCGGCTTCTTTATTTTCTTTTTTGAGGGTATCAATTTCTTTTTTGAGTTTTCCGAGATTATAGCTGATTTTAAAGGTTGCGATGTCGATGCATAGGCTAAATAATGCCAAGCTGCCAATGGTGAAATATAGGGAGATAAATACTAAAATTAACCTTTTTTTTTGTGGGTTCATTTGATTTTTTATTGTGGGTTGGAAGTGGTTGGATTTTATACTATCTTGATCTTCCTTGCGACCCCTGACTCGCTAATGGGCAGTCTCGATGCGCTTTCAATTTCCCAATAAAATAGATGGATCCTGTAATAAGAGTTATTTCTGGTGTGAGGGGGTGATGTTTAGTCATGTGTGTTATGATGGAATCTATGCTAATAGGGGGGAGGGGGATGATGTTTAGTTTACTTATCTCCTGATACGACATGGCCCATCGAGTGTCAAATTCGCAGTATGCAATTTCTTGGCTTGCGGCTGTGAGTAGGTTAAGCATTTCTTTTGCGTTTTTTTGCTGTTTAAATCCGACGATTATTTTTAATTTATGTGTGGGATATTGGGCTTTGATGGTTTTGAGTGTGGCGGTGATGCCGTCTTCGTTGTGACCTGCATCAATGATAATGGTGTGGGTGTTATTGGGGTTAGCTACAGTAAATCTACCCCAATTTTTGGCATTTGCTAGGCCTTTTTCTGCTTTCTTGAGACTTTTCTCGCCGAATAAATGGGTGAGGACGGTTTTGGCAATGGCTACATTTTCCGCTTGATAGTGACCTTGTAGCGTGTAGTGGGCTGGTATTTTTTTCACTGAATTGGCGAGGATGAAGGGGCTTTTGTTTTGCATCGCTACTTGTTGGATGATCTTAAGGGCTTCTGGACGTTGAGGTCCGGTGATGATAGGGATTTTGGGTTTGATAATGCCTGCTTTTTCTCTGGCAATTTTGGGGATGGTGTTGCCTAAAATGGATTGGTGATCTAGGCCGATTCGGGTGATGACGGAGACGATGGGTGTGATGACATTGGTGGCATCAAGCCTTCCACCTAGCCCTGTTTCGATGATGAGGTAATCGGGATGCTTGTCTTTGAAGTAGAGCCATGCGATGAGAGTAAGAAGTTCAAATTCGGTGGCGGTTTGGATGTGGCGGACTTTGTCATAGTACTTTTTAAGCTCAGTTTCGGTGATGGTGATGCCATTGAGTCGGTACCGCTCGCAATAGGAGATAAGGTGAGGTGAGGTGTAGGTGCCGGTGGAATAGCCTAGGCTATTAAGCGCACTTTCGATAAAAGCGACGACAGAACCTTTACCGTTGGTCCCTGCAATGTGAATGATGGGCGGGAGATTAAGCTGTGGATTTCCAAATTGGGTGAGGAGAGTTTTCACGGCTTCAAGTGAGTAGTTAATTCCTTGTGCTGTGACTCGATTTTCTAATTCATGATTACTATTTTGGCTCATCTGGTTCTCAGTGACATTTTTTGGGATGTCCTTTACAATCTTCCCTGAAGATGAACAATGATGCAATCCTTGATTTAATTCCTCACCGTCCCCCATTTTTGATGGTGGATCGGATTATCGATTTTGAACCTGATAAACGTGTGGTGGGACTTAAAAACATTTCGATTAATGACCCTTTTTTTATGGGACATTTTTCGGGATATCCCTTGATGCCCAATTCCTTGATTATTGAAGCGCTTGCTCAGACGGCAAGTGCCTTGTTTTTTAAAAATCCTAAATATGCAGGTCAGTTGCCACTTTATAGTGATATTAAATCGTTTACGGTTAAAAAAAGTGTGCTTCCTGGAGATCAACTTCGGCTTGAAGCGGAGTTAATTGGGACGATGGAGCCTCGATTGAGAGTTGAAATTAGAGCTCTGGTAAATAGCCAAGTGGTTTGTGAAGGAGAAATGGTGTTTACTTTTGCGGCGGCTCCTTCTCGGCCTCAAATTCATCCAACAGCATCGGTGCATATTTCGGCGATACTGGGTGCGGATGTGGTGATCGGGCCGTATACGATTATCGGCGAAAATGTGGTCATTGGAGACCGAACGGTGCTTGAAGCCCATATTATGGTCGAGCGGGATACTGAAATCGGAGAAGATTGCCGAATTCACTTTGGCGCAGTGATTGGATCGAAGGCGCAAGACGTGAAATATAAAGGCGAATTGACCCGCGTGATTATTGGTGATCGCAATGAGATCCGAGAATATGTCACGATTAACCGTGCAACCGGGCAAGGTCAAGCGACGATTTTAGGCGATGATAACTTGCTGATGACGAATGCTCATGTGGGTCATAATTGTGCATTGGGTAGCCGAATTGTGATTGTGAATAATAGTAATTTGGCCGGTCATGTGACGGTTGAAGATGGGGTTATTATTGGGGGGATGGCGGGAGTTCATCAATTTGTTCGGATTGGGAAAGGCGCGATGGTGGGGTCTTATACCCGGTTATTACAGGATTTGCCGCCGTTTATGTTGTGCGAAGGTAACCCTGCGGTCGTGCGTAATATTAATGCGGTTGGATTGAAGAGGGCTGGGTTTAGTCGGGATGCTATTCAGGAAGTCAAAACGATTTTTAAAGAATTGTTTAGATCGGGCAAAAACTTTAGTCAAGCCATGGACGGGATTTCTAAATTGACGATTACCAGCGACCAGGCCAAGTATTTGCTTAGTTTTTGCACAACGGATTCACCTCGCGGAATTTGCATTAAAAAAGTGGATGATGCTCCTGAAGAGGAGTAGTTCATGACACCCCCAACTCGAATTTTGATTGTTGCTGGTGAGTTATCGGGCGACCGGTATGCGGCACGGCTTGCAACTGAGCTTCGGTCTAAACATCCAACGGTGACTATTTGTGGGATTGGTGGATCTTATTTGGCGGGTGTGGCAGATACGATGGTGTATTACACAGATAATCAGCATGCTATGGGATTTTGGGAACAGTTTCAACAGCGAAAGCGTCAATCGATGTTACTGACAACCTTGGCAACTTATTTGGCTCATGAGCCTGTGGATCATGCCATTATTATTGATTTTCAGCATATGAATACCAAGATTGCTGCAATTTTAAATCGTCGTGGTATTCCCATTACGACTTTTATTACTCCTTCGTTTTGGATTTGGGGCGATCAGAAAGGAATTAAGCGTATTGCAGGCTATAGTCGCACTATTGTGACGATTTTTAAAAAGGAATATGACCTTTATCGGGCTTGCCATCAGCGGACGTATTATTTTGGGCACCCTGTGATGCAGACGTATACCCCGGTGGTGCGTGCGGATAATGTGGCGTCAATAAGACCTGCGGCAGTGTTACTGTATCCGGGGTCTCGGATTCAGGAAGTGCATTATCATTTTCCGGCAATGTTAAAGGCTGTGCAATTGTTACAAAAAGAGGATGCCACACTGATGGTGTTTGTAGTGAGTATGTCTCCGTCCTTGAATATGGTCATTCAGCAGTATTTGGAGATTTATCCTGTGGCCCATTTGACGGTGACATCTTCCTTTAGTGACCGGGTACTGGCGACATCAACTTTTGCGATTAGTGTGGCGGGGACGGCGACATTGGATTTAATGCTGAATCGAATCCCCATGATTAGCTTGGGAAAAGTGTCTTATTTGACCTATTTGATTGGGACGTATATTTTTAAAATTAAGCTTAAATATGCGGCATTACCCAATATTATTGCGGATCTTCCGATTGTACCTGACTTGCTTTTGAAAGATGTTCGGTATGAGGTGGTTTACCGAGAGGCCAAGGCCTTGCTTACTCCCCATATCGCCCATGAGATGGTTCGACGCTATGATGCGGTCATTGCTCAGCTTATTACGTCATATGACCCATTTGAGGAGACGGCGGAATTGGTGCTTTCTACCTCTGTGTCGTGATTGTTCTAGGAGTGCCGTATACCTGACCTTCAGAATTGACGGCCCATACTCGGCTGTAGGTGTCATGAGTGGGGACTCCTTTTGGGAAATAGAACTGAGAGTTTTGGCCTTTGGTTTGCCAGTCGCTTAGGGGGGCCTCTATGACTGGGTATTGGCCGTGTCTTAGGTAGTAGAGTTCTAGTTGGGCTTGGATTTGACTTCTTTGGAGTTCGTATTTGGAAGCACTCACATTTTTTTTAACGGAGAAGGGGGGGAGTGCCAGTATTACTAATAATGATATGGTGGTGATGAGGAGAGTCTGTTGGATTCGTTTGGTTTTTTTGGAAGTAATGTTGTCCATGGAGCTATCTTACTATACTGTGCTTTGTAATTTAATCACTTGGGGACTGTTGCGAAATACTCCATCTGCACAATTTTCGCCATGCTTAACACTACCGGCTACGCTGAAGCTCCGCCTCCAAGATCGTCTGAGCATTGCGATCAATTGCAAATCTGGGGTATTTTGCAATAGTCCCACTTGGGTGATTTGACCGGTTACCGTTGTTTTGGGATACTTTCTATACTCGTCCTAAATCAAATTCTGGATTTATCTTATGTGTGTCTACACACTGCGAAAACCCACAATTCAATTTTGAACGGGTATATCCTGATTTTGTATTTATTTTTAGGGAGTCGTTGAATGAAATTTTTTATTGATACTGCGGATGTTCAGGCGATTCGAAAAGCAAATGAAATGGGCTTGGTAGATGGTGTGACTACTAATCCTTCTTTGATTAAAAAAGCAGGTCGTGATCATGAAGAGACGATTCGTGAAATTTCGTCGTTTATTAATGGGCCTATTTCGGTTGAAACGTTGAGCTTGACTGCGGAAGGAATGCTTCATGAAGCCGAAGAATACCTTCGATGGGGACAAAACATTGTCATTAAAGTGGTGATGACTCCGGAAGGGATGAAGGCTGTTAAGGAATTATCCAAGCGTAATGTTAAAACCAATGTGACGCTGTGTTTTTCTCCATTACAGGCCTTGATAGCAGCCAAGGCGGGAGCCACTTATATCAGCCCATTTGTGGGCCGATTAGACGATATTTCTCACTATGGGATGGACTTGATTCGTCAAATCCGCACAATTTATGATCATTATCAGTTTGATACTGAAGTCCTGGTGGCGAGCGTTCGACACCCGATTCATATTTTAGAGGCTGCTGAAATTGGGGCGGATGTGGTGACAGTCCCACCTTCGACATTGATGCAATTGTTTCATCATCCATTAACTGATAAAGGGATTGAGGCATTTTTAGAAGATGCCAAAGCTTTTGCCCGGATTTAGTTGAAGTCGAAAGTGTGGTGATGACAACGGTACCTTTGGGTATTTGTCCGTGTCGTTTGTGTTGCCTACGCTGACTATCGTGGTTTCGTTATGCTGTTAGTCCTTCTCTTTTCTTTTTGTTTAGATTTTTTTCGTTGTGGGTAATATTGAAATTAAATAAATCTGCATTCGATAATCCGTGTATGTAGAAGACGATTTTTATATTCATTAGGGGTGTATCAATGATGCTTAAACTATTACCATATCACTATAAAATTGTGAGTTCACCTGGGCCGTCTGTTGTTGAAATTGTGGCTTCTCCTCAGCCGTCTGTTGTATCACTGAGTCCATTGACTCTTTCGCAATTAGTTAAAAGCGAGAACAATTTTGGGAGTGATCGTATTACGTTTAATAAAACTGAGAAACGTCAATTAAAGAAACTTAATGCTTCCTTTTATCAAACATTAGAATCTATTTTTAATGTTAAATTTTTTATAGGAATAACTTTTATA
>CAZZBY010000049.1:0-7080 GCA_964652635.1 uncultured Candidatus Marinamargulisbacteria bacterium
GCGGAAGCGCAGAAAAGTTTAAATTAGATAAGGAAATGGTCAATATCGCATTTGTTCAGGCCATGATTTTACAGCATCAAGTAGATGGCGGGACCGGCAATATTGACGCCGAGCTCAAAGAGGCTGGTATCCCTCACACTACCGCCGAAATCCAATCACTCAGTGGAAAGGGGCTTAGCGGAACAGCCCAAATCACTAAAATGTGCCAAGTCGTCGAAGCCTTTGCTAAAGGAGCCGGTAAAAGCATTACCCTCAAGAAAGTCATGACATCCCAGCTCACTCAGCAAGCAGACGTCCTGGCTGATCACTACCAAACCCGGTTATTTACAAAGTTAACAGGGGTCTCTGGCATGGAGAAAGCCCAACGTACCCAACTCACCTCCACGCTCAGTAAATCTGTGGAGTTTAGCGGAGGGTCTCTCAAGCGGACTAAAATCGGGGGAATCACCATCCTCACCGGAAGTATGAAAACCAAGATGAAAGGCCTGATCTCCGACCAAAAATCAGTTGCTGACATCTTAACCTCCCTAAAACCAATGGCCAGCTCATTAGAAAGTCTTCAAGCTCGCATCCAAATGGCCACCCCGGAGCAAAGGGACAAAGTCATCACGCTTGACGAAAAATCTCTCCAAACTGTGGCGACCGCCAAAAAAGCCGCCTCTCGAAGCATGCAAACCCTCACTGCCCTAATCCGAATGGCCATCATCGACACCCTTGAGTCCAAAGGTTGGCCAGACGATGCCAAGGACCAAATTCAAGCTGGCCAACTCCACAAGCAAATCATGGACGCCCTCGATCGATATGGACTCACTGATGCTCATATCAAAGAAAGCGGTGGAACGGGGAAAAGCGACCTCGAAGTCCTGGTTCGATTTGAATCCATTAAATTCGAAGGTGCCGATTCTATCAAAGCCTGGAGCGATGGCATCACCCTCGAAAAATCACAGGAACAGGGGCTCCAATCTGCTGAAAAAGTTGCAACTACCCAATTTCTTCAAGGCATTACCACCACCGAAACCAGTACCGTTAAAGAAGTCAAATCCTGGATTGACGGCATCACGGAACACGGAAAAATCCTCATCGACATGACCAAAGGTACCACCGTCAAAGGCGGAAAATTGGCCGAATTAACACAGGAAGCATTTTTACTGGGTACTTCTATCGACTTCCAAACCACATCAGAGTCCAGTAAAACCATGATGGTCGAAGCAATCCCCAATCCCACAGACCCCAGCCAATCCTCATTCATGGTCACGGTCACGCAAGGGACAGCCAAAGCCTTGGGAATTTCAGTTGAATTGTTAGGCGGTTTGATTTCCATCGGGCACACAGCCGGCACTAAAACTACTAGTGGCGTCCAACTTCAATTTCACTCCAAACAAGCTCTCACCCTCTTTTTTTCTGGGCTGATGCACCATTCGGTCAGCATCCCTGCAGCCTTAGCGGACATCAGTCAAGTCATGATAGTTGACGGCAAAAAAATGACCATTAGCAACCAAGTGGATATTGGAGTAAGCCTTGCCGATTATATTCCAGGAGGGGACTCTGTAAGTGCCGAAGTCGACTTGCCCAGCATCGGACTCTCAATTGCGAGCACGCATAGCAGCGAAACCATTATTTCCCGTAACCTTGACAAAACCAATATCGAAAAATCAACTGAAAGCCAGTATTCTGTCACTGGGATGAAAATCGACTCCGTCATCCCATCCATCGGTGTCAAAACCACCTCCAAACTAGATTACACCCAAAATGTCTTACAGGGAGCATCTCGAATTAAGGAATACCAAGTCAACTTCGCCACTACCAGCGACTTCTCCAAAACCGCCACACAAAAAGGGATGGAGTTAATCCTGTCCAGTAGTGCAAAAAAAGCCCTTAAAGCGAGCCCCGAAAAAATGGAGAAATTCAAAGACCTCATGAAAGACCTCCAAGAGGGCGACACTGTCCGAGTCGAATATGGATTAAGCCCGCTACATTGCCTCGAAGTCGCAAGTATGATGGATCCTGCATCTCCACTTCATAATCCAAAAAAAGCCAAAGCCATGCTGGCAGATCACTCCCTGTATCAGCCAAAATCAATTCAAGTAGTCTCAAAGTCGAGTACCGAAAAAAGTAAAACTCAAGTCCAAGCAAGCAGCGTCAGTACGACACGCCAAAAAGGAGTATCCGAATGGCAAGTCAAGGCCGAAATTACATTGTAATGCGAATAGCCTAATTGGTCAGTAGCTTCGCATCAAAAGATGATGAAGCGGTTGTCTTTCATTAACTAACCTGAGTTTTGGATAAGAAGACGCTTAAGTGAGATGATCACGATCATATTACGTTTTCATCGCGCTTGTTACCGCAATTTCAAGGAATATATCTCCTACGACTCTTAGAGCGGGTATAAAAAATAAGCTTATGGACCTTTATGATCGCTTACTTTCACGAAAACGCTTCATTATCGAAACTATCAATGACCAGCTCAAAAATATCTCTCAAATTGAACATTCATGACATCGCTCTCCCGTCAACTTCTTGCTTAATCTTGTTGCCGCCTGAGCTGCTTACCAACTTCTACCAAAAAAACCCTCTTTGAATTTTTATTCAACTCCTGTTTTTACACGTTAAACGCCTTTGCCTTATCCAAAACTCAGGTTAAAAACTTCATGAAATCATTTGCAAACAGGTATATTCCCGCCAGTGTTAGATCAATGTTGTCGATATTGTAATGCATTTGCCCCTCTCTCCTCTTGCTTAAGAACTCTCATTCCCAAGTATAAAAGTGAGGGCACTCCTTTCCTGTTTCAGCCTTAGCATTAGGATGTTCGCATTTCTAAGCTTCACCAGAAAATGATCATCCTGGTCGAAATCGTCGACAGCATCATCCCCCATATCAGCGAGGCCATCACATAAAGTCAAAAATTTCAGTTATAGGGTTCTGCCATCGACTGCTTTAAATGCAACATTAACCATGATGCGATGCCCTGGGTCAGGACCCTCATTCAAAACCACAACCGAATGAGGTCCATCATTTCTAGTAACACCAACACAGTCTGAGGCACTAATCACATCAGAAAAGATATCCTCTTTACTCCCAAAAAAAGTCGTCGTGGCAGAGACTTGATCGGAAGATCTCAAGGGTAAATGAAGGGAATATCGTCGATCATCAGTATGAATCGGAAGCGAACATCGACCGTTTGGGCCCAAATGATACACCACAATAACAGCCCCCAAATAACCAACAGAGGGTCCCCCAGAAAAATGGTGTAACACGGCTCCCCCACGTATAATCAACCGACACAAAGATGGAAAACGACCATTAAAAGCGTCCAGTCTATCCCTAGTTTCAGAAGACTGAGGAAGTCTCGGTAACACGGGAATAATCAGCGGAAGAGTGAAAAAGGTAGATTGAAAAAAGCCAGAATCACGATTTCGAGGAGTAAATCCTAATGAAATAAGTGATTCTAGAGAAGTACTAGCCAAAGCACTAATATCTGATTGTGCCCCGTAACGAAAACTTGAAAACATCTTCCTTGAATAGGTAGGGCACAAAA
The DNA here is from genome assembly GCA_964652635.1 of uncultured Candidatus Marinamargulisbacteria bacterium. Lineage (GTDB taxonomy): Bacteria > Margulisbacteria > Marinamargulisbacteria > SXXA01 > SICP01 > CAMCZW01. Next base: position 3,537 of record CAZZBY010000049.1, read on the forward strand.
AAGCACTATCCCCTGTCGACGTCATTGCAGAACAAGACACAGGGGTTCGAGAGACAGTCACTAACTCAGTTGTCCATTGCTCTGAAAACGGTGTGAGGGAAGGAGATTGGGGAAGAGAAACCCGCCGAGGAAATGGGGGTAGGGGCACAGTAGAAAGTGGTCGAGCTGCAACTCTAAACATAAAGACACTCCATGAGAAAATTACAAAAGTATCGAAAAATCAGAAAAAAAATTTCAAAATATACGATGGGGAATCGTAGTTAATCAAGATTTAAGTAGGCAAGATGAGAGGACATCGTGTAGACTCTCCGACAAAATGTAAGCTAAGGAGCGATCATGACATTAACCCACTCTCTACACTGGCGCTACGCAACCAAACAATTTGATCCCAATAAAAAAATATCAGACCAAGATTTTTCTGAATTACTTGAATCTCTGCAAATGTCCCCCTCTTCTTTTGGGTTACAACCTTGGAAATTTATCATTGTCACCAATCCAAATATCCGGCAGCAACTCAAAACTGCCTCATGGAATCAAACGCAAGTCACTGACGCCTCCCATCTCATCGTTTTCGCCCGCCAAACCGATATGACGGATGCTCATATATCCGCATTTATTGGTGAGATTGCCAAAACACGCCATACGTCTCTCGAAAGCCTCGAAAGCTATCAACAAATGATGGTAAGCTTCATCACAAAGCTCAGCCCAGAAAAAAGGGCCGCATGGATGGAAAGGCAAGTGTATATTGCCCTAGGGTTTCTACTCCTCTCTGCCGCCACAAAACAAATCGATGCCTGCCCCATGGAAGGTTTTGACCCCGCACAATACGACGAAATTTTAGACCTTCACTCCAAAGGCCTCACAAGTGTCGTCGTATGCCCTGTAGGCTACCGATCCCAAGACGATAAATACGCAAGTGAAGCGAAGGTAAGGTATCCATTGTCTCAACTGATTATCCAAGAAAAATAAGAACCTAAAAATAGCACACTTAAGGACGATCCTTCAAAAAATCACTCAACTGCCGTGCCAACTCCTCAGGAAAATGGCTATCGACCGACTCTTTCTCAGACGAGTCTGGGTTGGGGGTGACCTCAGGGAACAGTCCAAGTTGATAACCCGCAAGATCGATATCAAGATTCCCAAGTTGATCAGGGCTAAATCCAGACTGAGGGGAACGATAAAAATTAGACCAATATGCGAGGTGCTGGGTAAAAAAAGTCCTAGTATCAAAATCAGTATCACGATCCTGCACATACATCAATCGGATCAATTCAAGTTGAGCCATAAACGAGACATTTGGGGCCATAATCTCCGGAAATAGAGGAGGGGAACCAGGAATCTGTTCAGTACGTTTGGTTGACATATAGACAAATAAATCCAAAACAGGTGATTGACTTACCGACAAATTTTTAAATAATTCTAAAAATGGAGGAAGTTTCTCCATCTGACCACTATAAAATAAATGTAACATAATTCCCATCACCATGGCCACAGACCTGGATTGACCCATCTGGCAATGAGATAAGAAGCCTTCTCCTGTCAAAAGTGCCGGTAATACCTGAGAATAAATAGTAGAAATATGGCCTAAAATATAGGTATCTGCAGTATCCTTAAATGGCACACAATAGTAGTGAATGCCATCAAAAATTGGTAGTTCAAGATAATAAGTTGGAGAATCTGAAATCCGAATGACATGGGAAATTTGAAGGCGGGTAATGGCATCCGAGTTTTTACTACTTCCCATACACCCCACAAAAATATTCGGCGCAACCAAGTAAGGGTAATGTTCATCACTTGTATACGATGATCGTCGACGTTTGGCACCAGACATCTGAGAAGGTTCCGTAGGAGGGGCAGGCAACGCTCTTTTGGGAGAATCAAACGACCCAGTAGGAGGTGTGAGTGTAAGAGGCGTTGGCTTAGTAAAGTCGCCCTGTGGCCAACGATTGAACCGTCTTTCCAAAAGCCCATCTGGAGGACGTTTCACCACAAAGTCGTTTTCTCCGGAGTCAGACATAATTTTGAACATTGAACTCTCCTTGAAACTGAGAACGGGGCACAAGAAATAGCAGAAGCCAAAAAGATGCTACAATGCAAGGTCAAATGTCAACACAAAAAACAAAAATACGCTTAGATACTCACTTAATCGACCACTATCAGCTCCCCACTCGTGAAGTGGCTCAAGCTCTCATTATCACAGGGAAAGTCATTGTAGACAGCAAAAAAATGATAAAGCCTGGTACCATGATCAAGCCAGATGCAAATATTCAGATCCTCTCTAAAAAAACATCTTATGTCAGTCGAGGAGGAGAAAAGCTGGAAGGGGCCCACCATGCATTCGGCTTCCAAATTCAAGATCGCATTGTCTTGGACGCTGGGATTTCCACAGGAGGATTTACCGATTATCTCCTCCAAAATGGTGCCAAGGCCGTCATTGGCATTGATGTTGGCTATGGTCAAGTTGCCCACAAAATCGCCACTCACCCCCAAGTGACCATCATCGAACGCACCAATATCCGCGACCTCACCCCCAAAGACATGGCGGCCGTCATTGCAAAAAAAAAACCATCCCAAGTTGGCATCGAGTCCAAAATTTCATTGGTGGTCATGGATTTATCATTTATCAGTGTCCGAAAAGTGATTCCCAATGTCGCCAAATTAGTCCAAAAAGATGCAGAATGGATTATACTCGTTAAACCCCAGTTTGAGGGCGAAAAGCACCAAATTGGCAAAGGTGGTATCATCCGAGATGAAAGCACCAGACAAGAGATCATCAATTGCGTCAAAATCGACTTGGAGGCCATGGGGTTAATGCTGTTAGGGCAATGTAGATCCCCTATTACGGGAAAAAAAGGCAACCAAGAATATTTTTTCCACTGTACCCAAACTCCACCCCCATCAGGAGATTCTTAAATGAATGTTGTCATAATCGGAGCCAGTCCAAAGCCGGATCGCTATGCTAACAAGGCCATGCATCAACTGATTGAGGCCGGTCATAATGTCATCCTTGTTCACCCCAATTACAAGCAAATTGAAGGGCATCCTGTGGTCAACAGTGTCATCCAAATCATACAATCCATTGACACTGTCACAGTCTACGTCAATGCCATCAAATCTACAGAAATGATGGAAGATATACTCGCATTAAATCCAAGCCGAATTATCCTCAATCCCGGGGCCGAAAATGACAAACTTGAGCGAAAAGCCGAAGCCAAGGGTATCAAAGTCACACATGCCTGTACCTTGGTCATGCTCGCAACAAAAACATTTTGATTTTAAAAAAATATCAGTAAACTGGGGGCAGTAGTAGTTGCCACCAGTGAGGGATTAAGATGAATATGTCTGTACCACTTTGCATTATGCTGTATATGATTGCCACCATCACAATCGGGATTTGGGCCTCCAAAAAAGTATCCAATACCCAAGACTTCAAAGTTGCCGGACGACGTCTCCCCCTCATGACGGCCAGTTGTGTCATATTCGCCACCTGGTTTGGCTCTGAAACGATGCTCGGAACCTCCTCAAAATTTTTAGATCACGGCAT
>CAZZBY010000050.1:0-6954 GCA_964652635.1 uncultured Candidatus Marinamargulisbacteria bacterium
GTTCAATTTGAGTTTTTTATTAACTCGGCGGGATCTTTTAGTGATCGCATTGGCGACGAATTTGGTGTCGGGAAAGATTGTCGATTATTACCATTTAAAGGGCTTTATAAAAAATGGATTGGGGCTGGGGCCGCTTCGGTTAAAGCCCATGTGTACCCTGTTCCGGATATCCGTAATCCATTTTTGGGGATTCATGTAACAAAGTCTATTTCGGGAGCAGTCTATTTTGGCCCAACTGCAATCCCAAGTTTGGGTCCTGAAAATTATGATTCCTTTGCTAAGTTTGATATGGAAGCCATTCAGATTTTATACCGTAACTTTCAATTATTTATGACTAACCCAAAGTATCGATCGGTGGCGAAAACTGAACCTTTACGTTATATCCCTTACTCTTATTTTTTAGAGTCCCGCAAATTAATCCCAACGCTTCGAAGTGAGGAGTTAGTTCCTTGTGATAAAGTAGGGATTCGGCCTCAGTTAGTCAATATTCGTACCAAAGAATTAGTGATGGATTTTGTGATTGAGAGGACGGGCAATAGCTTGCATTTATTAAATGCTATTTCGCCGGCCTTCACTTGCTCGATGGCGATCGCTGATTCTATCGTCACATCTCTTTAGCCTGTCTGTTACATCATCCAGTATTGAGTTGGCCTGTGGACTTTGGTTAGGCCTCTTAATTTACCTTTAATATCGATCACCACTTTGTCTTTCATGAGAGATGACAATTGAGGGTGCGATAATGATGTGAAGGCATCATGAGCAACAGCAAAGACAGTCGCTTCTATTTTTCCAATTTTTTCAAATGGAGTTAGTTGGATTCCATACTCATGCTCTGTTTCTATTGGGTCCGCCATTGGGTCTGTGACAACGACAGTCACTCCATACGCCTGAAGCTCTCGAACGATATCAACAACCTTGCTATTTCGAATATCGGATACATTTTCTTTAAATGTTATTCCCATTACTACAACACGTGCGCCTTTTACCTGTTTGTCGGCTTTAATCAGCGATTTGACAGTTTGTTCAGCAACGTATTTCCCCATACTGTCGTTAATTCGGCGTCCAGCTAAAATAACTTCCGGGTGATATCCCAATTCCTGAGCTTTAAAGGTTAAGTAGTAAGGGTCAACACCAATACAATGGCCACCAACTAATCCTGGTGACATTTTAATAAAGTTCCATTTGGTTCCGGCTGCATCTAGTACATCAAGCGTATTAATCCCCATTTTGTTGAAAATGATCGATAGTTCATTCATCAATGCCACATTTAAATCTCGTTGTGTATTTTCAATTACTTTTGCGGCCTCTGCAACTTTGATGGACGATGCCTTATAAATACCAGCTGTGATAATACTACCGTAAAGGCTGGCTAGAAAATCTAAAGTATCCTCATCGCTCCCCGAGACAATTTTTAGGATTTTAGTGAGGGTTCGCTCTTTATCTCCCGGACTGATTCTTTCTGGGGAATACCCTACAGTAAATTCCTTACCCATCTTGAGGCCAGATATTGATTCTAAGATTGGTACGCATACCTCTTCTGTGACCCCCGGATAAACGGTAGATTCGTATACGACAACGGCACCGTGCTTTAAATGGCGTCCAATCATTGTGGTGGCAGATGTTAATGGGGAAAGATCTGGTTGATTATGTTGATCAATAGGCGTTGGGACGCTGACGATAATGACGTCTACTTCGGATAACAATGTGGGATCAGTAGTATATGTAATTTTTGAACTTGCTAACTCTTCTGCTGTCATTTCTCCGGTTACGTCAAGGTGAGTCATTAGTTCGTTAATTTTTTTCTGAGAAATGTCCAATCCAATCACTGGATATTTTTTTCCAAACTCACATGCAAGAGGGAGCCCTACATATCCTAACCCTACGACTGCAATTTTTGACTTATTTGTGATAAATTGGTTGAATCGATTATGCATTATTTACTCCCCTGTACCAGGTAATTGTTTGATCTAGGCCTTCCTCTAATGAAACCCATGGCGACATATTTAAGTACGCTGATGCCAAAGTGGTACTCGCTAAACTATCTTTTACGTCCCCTGGACGAGGTGGGGTATAAGTTGGGTTAGCCGTTGAGTGTGTCATTTTTTTGATTTTATCAGACAGCATATTGAGTGATATCCGATCCCCACAGCCGACATTGATATGGGTTCCGCAGGCTTCTTCTGCGACATGACATGCATTTAAGTTGGCCTTAATTGCATTTCTGACATGTGTAAAATCTCGGGTTTGCTCGCCATCCCCATGGATAGTAGGTGACTCATTATTGAGATAGGCAGTAATAAATTTTGGAATAACTGCTGCATATTGTGATGTCGGGCTTTGCCGTTTACCAAAAATATTAAAGTATCTTAATGCTACAGTTGGAAGCCCATAAGCTGTCCAAAATACTTTGCAATAATACTCACCTGTAATTTTGCTAATGGCATACGGAGATTTTGGAGAAGGGATCATCGTTTCAATTTTGGGGAGTGTTGGAGTATCCCCGTATACTGATGATGATGATGCAAATACAAACCGCTTCACCTTGGCATCTCTGGCTGCGGTGAGGATATTGAGTGTTCCGGTAATATTGTTGTCATTATAGAGTAAGGGTGCTTCCATAGATCTTGGCACAGATCCTAATGCTGCCTGATGCAAAATATAGTCAACGCCTTGGCAGGCTTCATGACATTGCTTTAAATTCCGGATATCTGCTTCAATAAATTGAAATTTTTTTTTAGGCCCCTGATTAATAAATGCTAAATTAGCCTTACTTCCAGTTGATAAGTTATCAAACCCAATCACTTCATGGTCTTGATTGAGAAGTGCTTCAACCAGATTAGAGCCGATAAATCCAGCTGCACCGGTGACGAGATATTTTGACATCATTAATCCTTAGTTTGGGGTGTTAAAAATTGGGTACTACTTTAGCAAACTATTGATGCTTGTGCCACTGCCAGGCAGTCAAAATAATTTCATTTAAGTTGTAGCTTGGAGTCCATCCTAAAACTTCTTTCGCTTTGCTATTGCTTGCGATCAGTATTGGAGGATCGCCTTCCCTACGCGACCCAAAGGCATAAGGCACTTTCTTTCCGGTAATGACCTCAATGCTTGCAAGAACTTCTAACACTGAGTTTCCATGACCGGTTCCAAGGTTAATTGCGGTGCTATGATTTTCTTTTTGAAGATAGTTTAAGAGTTTGATATGGGCATCGGCTAAGTCGCTGACGTGGATATAGTCACGGATACATGTGCCGTCTGGAGTTGGGTAGTCGTTGCCGTAGACTGTAAGAGCACCTCTCTTACCTTGAAGAGTTTGGATCGCTAGGGGGATGAGGTGTGTCTCTGGAGAATGCAACTCTCCAATTTCTGAGTCAGGGTCTGCCCCTGCAGCGTTAAAATATCTTAAAAATCCGTAATGCATGCCATAGGCTTTTGCGTAATCTTTAATTATTTGCTCTACCATCAGCTTACTACTCCCGTATGGATTTACTGGGCATTGAGGATGGTCTTCTGAGAGGGTTTTGGTCTGGGGAATGCCATAAGTTGCACAAGTAGAGGAAAAAATCAATTTGGAGACTTTGTATTTTCGCATGATGTCGAGTAGAGATAGGGTGTTGACTACATTATTTTGATAATACTCTGCTGGGTTTATGATTGAGTCCGCCACATTGGCAAGTGCGCTAAAATGCATAACCGTTTGGATAGAATAGTTTTCAAAACATGATTCTACGGCTGATTTATTGGATAAATCAGCTTGGATTAAAGGACTCCATTTTACAAAATCTTTGTGTCCAGTTGAGAAATTATCAAGGACGATCAATGGTATGTTTTTTTTGTGTAATAATTTACAGACATGGGCCCCAATATATCCTGCGCCTCCGACTACTAATACTGCGCCTTTCTTCATAAGGACTAGTGTAAGAGTCTCGCTTGAAATATTCAATGATGCTACACTTTTTTGACTGTAAATTATTTTTGGGAGCTTTTGCATGTTGATTACAATGATCGGAACAGGCTACGTTGGACTTGTTACTGGCACTTGCTTATCTGAAACCGGTCATCATGTGACCTGTGTGGATATTGATCCTGTCAAAATTGAAAAACTTCGACTTGGAATTATCCCAATTTATGAGCCAGGTCTTCAGGAATTAGTTGAAAATAATATTCAAAAAGGCAAGCTGAAATTTACGACTGATCTGTCTACGGTGGTCCCTGAATCTGATGTCGTCTTTATTGCGGTAGGAACGCCTTCTGGAGGAGATGGGAGTACGGATTTAAGCGATGTCCTATCCGCTACACGTGAAATTGCGCGTCATATTACCAATTACACTGTCATTGTGACGAAGAGTACCGTACCGGTTCATACCGCTAAAAAAGTACTTGAAGCCATCTCCCATGTCGTCAAGGAACGTGGAGATCACACCGTTACCTTTGATGTAGTTTCGAATCCTGAATTTTTAAAAGAGGGAAATTCGATCAATGACTTTTTAAAACCTGATCGGATTATTGTAGGAACAGACTCAGAAAAAGCAGAATCGATTATGCGTAAGCTATATCATCCATTTATATTAAATGGACATCCCTTTTTAGTCATGGATGTGACATCGGCTGAACTGACGAAGTATGCAGCCAATGCTATGCTTGCGACCCGGATTAGTTTTATGAATGAAATGGCTAATTTGTGTGAGGCGGTTGGGGCCGATATTAACTGGATCCGCAAAGGAATTGGATCTGATCCTCGAATTGGATCCCAGTTTTTGTATCCGGGGACGGGGTATGGCGGATCTTGTTTCCCTAAGGATGTGAAGTCTATTGTTCATACTGGACGGCAATTCGAGTCTCCGATGTATATACTGGAATCTGTAGAGGCCGTCAATTCGACGCAGAAGACGATTTTGTTTACCAAAATACTCTCTTACTTTGATGGACGACTTAAAGGTAAAAAGGTCGCTGTTTGGGGCCTTTCGTTTAAACCTCGTACGGATGATATGCGAGAAGCCCCATCCGTGGATACCATTCGGCGATTATTGGATGCAGGCTGCCAAGTAGTCGCATATGACCCTGTGGCGATTGAATCTGCCAGGCAAATCCTTGGAGATACTGTGACGTATGTCAATTCCCAATATGATGTCTTGAAGGGAGCCGATTGCTTGGTTATTTTTACTGAGTGGTCTGAATTTAGGTCCCCAGATTTTAATGTAATGCACGATCAGATGGTGTCTCCAGTGATTTTTGATGGTCGTAATATTTTAAATCCAGAAGATGTGATTGAGAATGGGTTTGTATATTTAGGGATAGGGTTGCCGCCGATCACCCTTGGGTGATGACATCACTACCCGGACTTCCCGTCAAGCTTTGGGATTTGTGCCTTGTCTCGTGACTACCCCGTCAAGCTTTGCCTGCCACCCCTTCTGGGAAGGGGAATTTTTTTTCTTAACTTTGAGAGGGGTTCGGTGCGATAAGGTTGTGGTACTCGGGGTAGATGGAGGGATTTCCTTATCATCCAATAAGGGCACCTGTCATAGATGCCCTTTAATGTTTTTTTTCGGATGACACCGGTTAGGATGATTATGGGGGGGGTTATTTCCCTTCTTTTGCTGTTGATGCTTTCCAATCTTTTTCGCCTGCAAATTTGGTTAATTTTGTACCATCATCATCAACGGCTTTAAATGCGTAACTTGTTTTTTTAGATCCGTCTTTGTTTTTCTTTTCGTATTTCACTTTTGTTACTTTTGCGTCGTCGATTTTCACTTTTGCTTTTTTCTTTACATTATAGAATTCAATTGGCATTATATTCCTCCTCATGGAATGAACAATTAAAAAATTAACCTTTTTGCGTTTAAGGCTTAGTGTAATTTACCCATAAAAAAAATGGTTTCGCAAGTGCTTTCTCATTTATTTTTATCATTAGGCTTCCGATTCTACTGGATTTAATTTATCTATATGCCTGATCATTCTTTTTATCTGTTCTTTTATTGCCTTCTTTATCATTTTGCTTTTATTAAGATTTCTTATACCTTCAATTAACTCTCTGGGTAATTCTTGCTGTAAGCCTTCATTTAATATGAGTTGTACTTTCTTTTTTATTAGCTGTTTTAATGTGCTGGCTATCTCAACTCTCAGATTGTGGTCTTGGTCATCATCAGCTATTACTTTGTATAGGGCCATCATGCCCCCCTCTTGACGCTCAATAGCGTCTCTTAGCTTATCTGAAGTAAGCAATCCTCTTATGGCGAATGCTGTATTTTGTCTTATCTTAGGCTTAGTACCATCGTTCTGAAGCAGCTTGACTAAATTAGCAATACAACTATCGGTATCCCCAATCATGTCCCTCAGTTTGTCTGAAGTGGCCAGCTCTCCTATGGCAAATGCGGCATGCTCTCTTACCTTATCATCGTTGCTCTGAAGCAGCTTGACTAAATTAGCAATACAACTATCGGTATCCCCAATCATGCCCCTCAGTTTGTCTGAAGTCGCCAATTCTCCTATGGCAAATGCTGCATATCTTTGTAGATACTGGTCGGTATCCTGAAGCAGTTTGACTAAATTAGCAATACAGCCATCGGTACGATAAATCACCTGCTTCAGTTTGTCTGACTTTGTCAAATTACTTATCACTAATGCCGCATGCTTTTTTACGTCATGATTTTGGTCTTGCAACAGCTTTACTAAATTAGTAATACATCCACCGACACCCCCAATCACGTCCCTCAGTTTGTCTGACTCTGATAACTTGCTTAGAGCTTTCGCCCCCCAGCGTCGTAATCCAACCTCTTTATCCTGAAGCAGCTTGATTAAATGACCAATACAGCCTTTAAATAACTCCGTGTTTCTATCCAGTAAATTTGATATGGCCAAATTTCCTAAAATATGTGCCGCGCTAGCTTGTACTGTAGCTCTCTTATCCTGTAGCAACTGAGTCCCTAAGATGGTCAATAGTGTGGAAATCTTCGT
>CAZZBY010000051.1:0-6909 GCA_964652635.1 uncultured Candidatus Marinamargulisbacteria bacterium
TTTTTTTAAACCATATTCCCCTTCCTAGAAGGGGTGGCACGCAAAGCGTGACGGGATAGTTCCTAAGACTCAGGCACTGACCTGCCCCCAATAAATGGACAGTAGGAGATAGAATCGCTAATTCAGTATTAAACTACCATTAAAGCCTGTCAACCCAGTCCCTGGGGATCCCCAGGGACTGGGTTGTTTTCGCAAATTCGGCAGGGGTTTTGTAGCCTAAGCTACTATGTGGTCTTACGGTATTGTTGTCTTCTCTCCAGGCATGAATAATTTCTTGGGCCTGAGCTACAGAATGAAACCAATGATCATTTAAACATTCATTTCTGAATTTGCCGTTAAAACTTTCAACATACGCATTTTGTACCGGCTTTCCCGGGTCAATAAAGTGCAGTTGAACACGATGATTATAAGCTTTGATAAATACCCAACTTCTCAGACATCAGCCAAGGCCAACAAACAACGCTGACACTGCCCATAAATATGCAAAGACCGATACTCGGGGCGAAACCCAAGTGTCTCACAAGCTTTGGACAAAAATTGCTCGACGCCTTCATCCTTAATTTCAAAAATTTTACCGCAATTATTACAAATTAAGTGATCATGAGGGTGATGATCTGGCGTACGTTCATAATATACTTTGCCATCACGGGTCAGAATTTTTTGGATTAACCCGGCATCCAGTAATTGCTTAATTGTCCGATACACCGTCGCCCGAGAAAATTTTTTATCCTTGGCCCGAATTCGATCAATAAAATCTTCAACTTCAAAGTGAGTGCGAGTTTTGTAAATTTCCTCAAGTATCGATAGTTTTTGCTGAGTAACCCGCCCCCTGGTTTTGGCCATGTAGTCTTCAAATAACTGAATATGCTTTTTCATTTAGGCTTCCTTATGGCCAGCAATTTTAGAATCCACTGTCACAATATGATCAATAAGACGGTCAACAAACTTACGAATCTGAAAAATAAGGTGAGTATTCGGTGCCTGATGGGTAAAAAAAGTCCTCAATTCTCGAATACGCAATCTAAAAATATCATGCTCTCGTTTATGGTAGTCCACATCATCAAAATGGATAGAGTCCATCAAGTCTTCTTCCTCATGAAAGTGAGAGATAGTGTAGTTTTCAAGGTAGCAAATCATGTCATCAATACGAGCTCGATCATTACTGCGAACTGCGTCATCGAGTGAAGAGACTAAGTGAAAAAGTTCACGGTGATGATCATCGATATGCTCATCGCCAACTGAGTATTCTGGATTCCATTGAATCGTCATAACATGCATTCTAGCCGATCACACATAAGTACGCTACTATAAGAGGCTCTTTTGAGCTAAGTTGAGGAGCTTACAATGATTGAAACACAAAACCTAACTTTGTCCTTTGCGGGCAGTATTTTATTTGAAGACGTCAATGTCAAATTTGTAAACGAAAATTGCTATGGATTAATCGGAGCAAACGGAGCCGGAAAATCCACATTTTTAAGGATTTTATCTGGCGAAATAGAACCCACAAAAGGAGATGTCATCGTCGAAAAAGGGAAGCGAATTTCGGTACTCCGTCAGGACCAATTTGCCTTTGATGAATTCAAAGTATTAGATACCGTCTTAATGGGCCATAAAAAGCTGTACAACGTCTATGCCGAAAGAAATGCTCTCTACTCAAAAGACATGATGAGCGACGAAGAAGGGATGAGAGTCAGCGAACTCGAAATGCAATACGCCGAAATGGATGGGTATACTATCGAATCCGACGCAGCAACCATGCTATGTGATTTAGGTATCGAAGTCGAATTTCATGATAAATTAATGAAGGAAATCGAAGCTGGCCAAAAAATCCGTGTCCTCTTAGCCCAAGCATTATTTGGCAACCCTGACATCCTTCTATTAGACGAGCCCACCAATCAACTCGACCATGAATCTGTCCAGTGGTTAGAAAACTTTTTAATGGAATTTAAAAATACCGTCATCATCGTGTCGCACGACCGATACTTTTTAAACAAAGTATGTACTCATATCGCAGATTTAGACTTTAGACAAATCCGAATTTACGTCGGAAACTACGATTTTTGGTTGCAATCCAGTCGAATGGCCATGATGCAAAAGCAAGAGCAACACAAAAAAAGCACCGAAAAAATTAAGGAGTTAGAAGAATTTATCCGGCGATTTAGTGCCAATGCCTCCAAATCAAAACAAGCCACATCCCGTAAAAAACTCATCGCTACAATTAGACCTGAGGAGCCTCCTGTCTCCACAAGACGAACACCCTTCATCCAATTTAAACCTGGTAGACCCTGTGGAAGCTCAATCCTAAGGGTTAAAAACCTTACTCATTCAATCGGTGGAGAGAAACTGATTAATGATGTCTCATTTTCGCTTAATAAATACGATAAAGTGGCCATTTTATCCAAAAATCCAATGGCCAAAACGGTATTACTGCAAATTTTGGCTGGAGTCGTCCCTCCTGACAGCGGTACCGTCGAATGGGGCGAAACGATTACCTTGGCCTATGCTCCAAAAGACAATACTGAGTTTTTTAAAAATGACCTGACCCTCCTCGACTGGATAACCCAATTCAGAACCACCGAAGACAATCAAACTTTACGCGGATATCTCGGTCGGATGCTCTTTTCAGGTGATGATGTCTCTAAAAAAGTAAAAGTATTATCTGGAGGAGAAAAAGCCAGAGCCATGTTTTCAAAAATGATGCTCAACTTAGCCAATGTCCTCATTTTTGACGAGCCCACCGACCATTTGGACTTAGAAGCGATCACCGCACTTAACGAAGGACTAAAATCTTTCCCCGAATGCCTCATCTTCACATCCCATGACTTCGAGCTCACCAATACTGTAGCCAACCGAATAATCGAGCTCACCACCGGAAAACTACGAGACAAACACACCACATTCGAAGATTTCATCGGAAGAAAAGGCGTCTACTAGCAACAGTGATCTCACCTATCATCTTCTCCGATTACCCCATCTCCGCTCAGGCGGGGATTTATGCGATGACGATACTATTGGTTAGCCCTTGGGTAGCCCTACGTAAATGATGATCACATCATCTCAATAACTTTCAAATATTCAAAAATAGCTAAACTGTGTTGCTTGTTGACACTTTGAGGAAAAGAGAATGATTTTATTAGTAATCAGAAAAATTATCAGCCTAATGGTGTGAGATGACATATCTGAGTGCAGCGAAGCACCTATGGATGATCAAGAGGTAGATGGCGGTATTTTAGAAGGACTCAGAAAGGAAGATAGAAGAGGGATCGGGCAGCTTATCATAAATCTTTTAAAAGATCACAATATCGATGAGTGCAAAGTAGCAGTTAGCCAATTTTTTGAAGAGATACGAGAAAAGGAGGAGTATTTCCATTGCTTAAAATATTTACTACCGTTATTAAAACCTGAGAAGTTAGAGGAGTGGTTAAAAGAGACAATTAAAGAAAGGTACCTCAATCAAAAAGATATAGACAAATATTTTATTGATGTACTGCCCTGGTTAACTCCAGAGCAAATTTCAAAGTTGGGTAAATTCTATACAAAAACAGGTTTCTATTGCTCCGTATCTCTTTGATGAAATGAACCAGATAACTGATTAATTTTGAAAAGTTCCATGACAAGTGAGGCTTTTCTTCTGGGTTAATGGCTAACTAAGTATATAGACCCCTAACCAAAACAGATAAGGTAAGAGGCTCCGTAAGCATTGCATACCCATCTGAGGCCTGTTTAGTACTGACAGGATCAGAGTTAGGGGGGCATTACAAAAGTAGATGAGGAGGATATTCTCCAAGAAAGCGGAGAGGTAAAAAAACCGAGGGAAGATGGTAGTACTACAGGAGATAGCGAGAAAAGTAGAAGTTCCACCGAGTCCTCCTCCGAAAGAGGCGAAAAAAAAAGAAAGAGAGATGAAGAGGTCCTAGATGCCCAAGAGCAACAAGAGGCTTCTGTTGAAGAAATAAATAATCTAAAGGCGTTAACAAGAAAAAGTAGCAAAGCGAGGGAGCTATATAATTTGATTACGCCTGAGTTTTTAGGTCGTCCAGGGGACTCCTGGAATACAGAAGAGCATTTAGTGAATGTGGCTAAAGAACTAAAAGGATTAAAGCAGTCGATTAGCCTAAGAGGATTGCAGGTGCTAATGTATTCTCGTTTGTCAAGGTTACATAGGAGTCGTTAAACAGCATTTTTTTTGGGGTGGGATAACACTTGCATCTGATACTGCATCACCTCCAACCTAAACCTGGCTACTCCAAAAATCGCTTCCTATTTTCAGGAGAGGGTAAAGGACAAAATTCAAGTTTCTCAAAAATCAAAAACCGAAGCCGGCTCACCACCCAATACCCCAAATCACGAATGGGGAAAGGAATGAGATACAGCAAGGCCGCCAAAACCTTCCAGTACCCACCTAAAAGCCACAGAAGGCGAATAATGGCCGCCGAATAGGTATAGATATTCTGATGATACTGCAAGGCCACTGTCGACAAAGGGGAGCGCAATACCGAAGGAAGCTGCTCTACTGCCATCTGGCCTTGAAGAGGCGCAAATAAAAAAAGGGCGTGATGGTCATGACGCAGTAAAAACCGCACCCAAAGGTGACATAGGCCACAACTCCCATCATAAAATAAAATTGGAGAAGAAGTGGGTATCTTCATTTTTCAAAGGTGCCCACACATTCCACATGCAGTGTATTGGGAAACATATCAACGGGCTGAAGAGATGTGAGCTGGTATCCCGCTTCAAATATGACCGAGAGGTTTTCAGAAAAACTCACCGGATTACAAGACACATAAACCAAACGAGGGGCACCAATTTCCAAAATGCGAGTCATCGCTTTAGGTGCAATACCACTACGCGGGGGATCAACAATAATAACATCAGCCCCAAAAGCAGTATCCTTGAGGATTTGACGAACATTACCACAAATAAAGTCTGCATTTTTAATCCCATTGAGGGTACGGTTAAAATAAGCATCTTCGACAGCTTGAATGTTTTCTTCAATTCCAATTACATCTTTCGCCAAATCAGCCAAATAAAGTCCAATCGTACCCGTTCCACAATATAAATCCAACACCCGCTCAGAACCTGAGAGGTTGGCAGCATCTCGGACACAGTCATACAGAGTTTTGGCTTGAGCAGGATTGACTTGAAAAAAGGAAAGCGGTGACAGTTGAAATCGAAGGTGCCCCAAAGTCTCTGTCAATAACGATGATCCAACCAACGGCATATAAGTTGATGTAAAAGCTGTGTCTGATACCCCTTCATGCACAGCCATAAGGACAGAAGTCACCTGAGGAATATCTGCGATCAATTGCTGAGCAAGAGGCATGAGTAGTTCAGGGCACGGTTCAGACACCACAAAAGTCACCACCATTTCCTGAGTAGACTTTGACTCCCGAATCGTCAAATATCGCAAAATCCCCTTAAATTGATGATAATTCCACACCGAAATAGGATGAGTTTGAAAATAGGCCTGAACCACTATCAACACCTCATTAGATCGATGAGATTGTAAAAAACAGGTTGTAATCGGCACCACCTGATCAAATTGCCCACGACGTTTAAGACCTAAAATCACATGGCCAGAGTTTGATAGACCAAACGAAAACTCCATTTTATTACGATAAAATTGAGAGGACGGACTTGCAATAATAGGCTTAATCACAGGATGAAGCGATTCTTCAAAAATTGATGAAAACACCTTGAATTTCATTGCAAGTTGTTGATCATACTGCACATCAATCAGCTGACAGCCTCCACAGTCAGGATAATGAGAGCAAATCGATGCTGTCCGTATCAAAGAGGGGGTGAGCATTTCAATCACTTTCCCGGTTTTAATACCATGATGTCCAGTCATCATTCGGATTCGGACCAAATCCCCCGGAATCGTTTGAGGGACTCCCACACGCCGCCCATCGACCAATCCCACTCCAACCCCATGAGGGCTAAACTCCGAAATAGCCACATCGTGGACTGTCCCTCGTTTTAGAGAATTCACAAACTCAGTCAGGGGAGTCACCCCGTTTAATGACTTCGACGCGTAAAATCCGATGTTTTTTAACTTGGCGAACAATAATTTCAAGCGGACCATAACGAGCCACTTCCCCAGAATCAGGCATATGATCAAACAGATTAAGGACAAACCCGCCGACCGTGTCATAATCCTCGGTTTCGGTTAAGTCGACATTTAATTCCTCACTAAAATCATAAATACTCATTTTGGCATCCACTAAATATCGATTTTCTCCAATCGGCGTAATCTCAGGATTTTCTTGAGAATCATACTCGTCTTGGATTTCACCCATGACTTCTTCAATAATATCTTCGAGAGTGACCAGTCCATCAAACCCGCCATGCTCATCGACCACAATTGCCATATGAAACTGATTACGTTTCATTTGACGAAACACAGACTCAATACTGCGAGATTCCGGGATAAAATTAGCTTTTCGATAATATCCATGAAGAGAATCATGAATCGAGTCTGGACGCACATGAAGCAAGTCTTTAGCATACAAAATCCCGACGATATTATCGATTTTATCCTCATAAACAGGGATGCGAGAATGACCCTTTTGACGAATAATACTAATGGCATCTGACACCGAAGAGTTAGTATCAATGCAGACTGCATCCATCCGAGGGGTCATTACTTCGCGGACAACCGTATCTGAAAATTCAATAATACTATGAATCATGTCCTGTTCTTCTTTTTCCAGTAACCCTTCCTCCTGCCCAATTCTCACCATCGTCTTAAGCTCATTGGTAGTGAGAACCAAGTCACCAGCAGAGGACGCTGACAATCCAAACAACTGAGAAACCGACAGAGTAAAAAATTGAATAAACGAAATAACAGGAGAAAAAATAAGCAACATGAATGACAAGGGTGGTGCATAAAAAAGGGCCCATTTTTCG
>CAZZBY010000052.1:0-6884 GCA_964652635.1 uncultured Candidatus Marinamargulisbacteria bacterium
AAATCCCTGCAGAAATCGCCATAAAAAAGCCTAAAGGATGTGAAAATCCACTGAGCAAAAAGAAAAAAATCCCCACTAGAACTGAATATGACCGAAAAAAATGATGTCGATGCAGACCCCGCGCAATCCACACTACCCCCCACACCAAACAAGCCAACACCACAATTTCAGGCCGAATCCGACGTGCCACCACAAATACCAAATTAGACACCGAAAACAACACCGCCAAAAGCACACACATCCACCGAGACCACTTTTGCTCAATCGCAAAAATCAAAACTCCCAGCAAAGCAATCCCGCCCATCACCACCGACAACAACCGCCCAGTAAAAAGTGAGGTTCCAAAAGCCTTAAACCAGCCCCCCAACATCAAAGTATACAAAAATAGCTCATCCCCGCCCCGCCAACCACAGCTCGTATTCAGTAAGCCAAGACCCCGGCTCCAGTTATAAGCAGTACTGGCATACCAAGGTTCATCGGTGACCACAATGGGATATGATGTGAGTAAAAATAAATACCCTACACCAAATAAAAGCAACCCCAACACTAATTTAAATCGTTTCATAAACAACTCCATCAGTATGCCTCAAGACAATAATGTTGGCCACCAAGAGGACAGAATCTTAAATATCGTTCCAAACGATGGGCCCACTTCATAAATCCAGGAAAAAATACAATAAATCCAGAACCTATCCTGTGAAACCCAGCATCTTTGAATAGCCTTTTTGTATACCGATATGATAACAAATGGGCATCTTCGTCAAACGGACAGGTATTGACCATATACTGAGTGAGCGGGTTTATGGGGTTATGCTCCACTAAAAATATCAATCCTCCAGGTTTTAAGACCTGTTTAATCGAATTAAGCATGGAGAGATGATCCGAAAATGGAATATGGTGAAACACATTTGCAATCATCACCACATCCATAGGGTCAGATATCGGAATATGCCCATCGGGATGACTTTGAACATAGGTCACCGTCGGATGAGATTTGGCCGCAATATCCAGGGAGGCCTGAGACACATCACAGCCAAAAAGAGTAATCGATGGAAACCGCCTCAGAATGATCGAATGGAGATTTCCAATGCCACAGCCAAAATCGAGTAATCGAAATGGAATACCGTCAGAAAATCGGAAAGAGAGTAACTCCAAAAGCAAAGTCACTTTCATCTCATCAAAATAAGCAGGGTTCAAGCCAGATAACTTAAGATTTTCAGTCATTAAGTCATCATATTGAGGGGCAACATCATCAAAATACGCCATCTGGAATCCTAAAATCACTCATATAGGGCCGACTCAACTCCAAAAGACGATCATGATGTTCAAAGGGAGACGATGACACCATTGATACAAATTCATCACAGTTATTCACAAAACAAAATAGCCGCTCATCTGTAAGTACCTCTTTAAAATACCGCTTAGACCAGCCCTCTAAGTTAATTAAAATCGTAGGAACCCCCAAATACGGAGCCTCAACCGCACAAGTCGAAAACACAGTCGCATGGAAATGACATTGCTGGATCACACCATACGTATTATAGGTGGTCACCACTTTTACATTAGATGGAAATCGATAATGATAGGGACGATGTCCAAATTGCCCTCTCGGGATAAACAAATACCCAATCTCAGGAGTACGATCTGCAACCTCACAAATAAATTTCACCAATTCAGATTCAATCACATACTGAGAAGTCACGCATACCAAACTCTGATAATGTGTCTTAAATTCAAGTAAATCAGGATAAGAAAATGGCATATCCCGAACCATACTCAAATAATCATGACCCACCACTCGAATAAGCGATCCAGAATAAACACTCAACTTCATGAGTTCGATCCGATCCGTCTCACTATACGCCCAAAACTCATCTGGAATACAAATTGCAGGAATGACACACCTAGGAAAGTAGGCCGGATGCCCCCCATACAAATGGCCATGTTGCAGTTCAATGACTCTAATCCTCAAAGTCCTAGCCGCAATCACCGCCGCTAATTCGCCGTAATAACAAGTCACCATCACCAATTTAGGCTTTTTAAACTTAAAAAACCATAAAAACACCCGATATAATCGATAAAATCTCATCATAAAGGCAGGGACATCCATCGATACACCCAGCTCTTTAAACAAGTCATCCAATTCAGCCTGCCCTTCAATAGATTGAGATGGGACTGAAATAAAAAGCGATAAAAAGTAAAAAAAGCCAAAAGAAACCAAGCGTTCTGATGCACATAATGACTTAGGATGGTGCTCAGGCGACGGACGCTCAATGACTAAAGCCTGGCCCAAACAATGAGAACTAATCCGTTCAAAACACCGGTCATAATACTGATTATGATGAACAACCCTTAAACCCGAATTAGAAATAATCACCACAGAAAGTGGCTTAATAATATCCCACACCCCATAAACCATACTTCTAAGCATCGTCAGTATCCGTTTAAATCGATATCCGGAAGGCAGAACCCCACCAAAAGGTAGCACATTAAAACAAACATGCATCCGAATAATCGACCATACAGGAAGTCCAGCAAATTTCACATGCGACACATCATGACGAGATTCGACAGAGTCAAAAAAATCCCAAGCAGTGATTGACACACAAGCCTCCTATGATTCAGATGAATAAATATCTCGAATAACATACAAAGGGCGGCCCTTAAGCTCAAGATGATTACGCCCTACATAATCTCCGATCACGCCCAATGAAATCAACTGAACGCCCCCAATAATCAACACCAGAAGCACTGTCGACGTCCATCCTTGTACCGTCACCCCCAACACCAGTGTCGCATACAGCACATAAAGCGCATAAAAAAAGCCAGCCAATACCACCAAATATCCAAGGCGGGCAATCAACTTTAAGGGAACTGTTGAAAAGGAAGTTAATCCATCCAATGCAAACGCCATCATTTTAGAAAGTGAATACTTCGTTTTCCCAGCAAAACGGGCATCCCGGTCATACTCAAATCCAGTCTGTTTAAAGCCAATCCAGCTGACCATCCCTCTCAAAAATCGATGCTTTTCTGGCATATGAATCAAAACATCGACCACACGTCGGCTCATCACCCTAAAATCTCCAGTATCTAAGGGGATATCAACCGAAGTTAAAGCCCGAAGCCCACGATAAAACAAGGCCGCTGTTGCCCTCTTAAACAAAGTTTCCTGTTTACGGAGCCTACGAACCCCATAGACCACATCATACCCCTCCCTTAACTTTACAATCATATCAAGAACAAGTTCGGGAGGATCCTGTAAGTCACCATCAATAACAGCCACCACTTGTCCTCGAGAAAAATCCAATCCCGCAGAAACTGCAATCTGATGCCCAAAGTTACGTGATAAATCTACCACTTTGCACCAGGAATGGGCCTTCGAATACTCAATTAACGCCGCAAGCGTCTTATCCGAAGATCCATCATTCACAAAAATCACTTCAATATCAGCCCAAGTCATCAACAAACGACACTCCAAAAGTGATACCAACCCACTAAACCGAGAAAGTAATTCACCAATCAAGGCCTCTTCATTAAAAACAGGAACAACAACAGATATCTGCATAGCCAAAGTCTATCATGAACAGACAGGAAGAAATAAGTTATGCTATTCAAAATGAAAAAGAAATTACTTTATCTATTTCCCTCGTTTTTAGACCATCCAGGGCTCAAGCGAAAACTAAGCGGACAGTTAACAGTACTATCGAAGCACTACAAGTGCCGCTTAATCACATTAATGTCTTCATACAGTCACAGAAAATGGCATAAAATACTCGCCTACTTAAGGCTGACACTAACGTCACTCAGTAAAGCCAAAAAAGCAGATATCATTTACAGCAGGTATAATGCCAAATACCCATTATTGTTTCTTGCGCTTGCAAAAATAGCAGACACAAAACCTGTGATCATTGAAATAAACGGCGACTATGATACCGAACTCGCCTATCTCAACCGTAAGTACGAGCTAAAATTCCACCGTTGGACCTTCAAAAGGTTACTCTGCTCAAAGGCCAACTTAGCCATCACCAACACTACGCTATTTGACACAATCAAAAAATCCCACCCCCATCCCAAACAAATCCACTTTCTCCAAAACGGATACATGCTCGATCCCACCCCCCTCACCATGGCAGAAATTCAAATATTATTTGAGTTAAAAGCCAAAATCGAGCCCCTCAAAGCTCACAACATCCAGCTCGCAGTCCTCGTCAGTGCCGTCCCCAGCCCCCGCACACAAGAAATGATCCAAATCTTAAGCAAAATCCCCAACCTCAAAATCGTAAGCGTCGGTGCAAGCCCCCTCAAAGACATCCCTCAAATCAGCCTCCACATTCCCACGATCCCTCCCAACATCCTCGACGCCATCCTCCCTCAATTCGACTTGGGTATCTCCCCCAAATACAGCCACGAAATCGGCTTCACCGCCGGCTCCGTCCTCAAAACCTGCACCTACCTCGCAAGCGGCCTCCGCGTCGTCACCGACTATGATGACAGCCTCATCAAAACATCACTATCACCCTACATTTACAACATCGCAAGCCACCCCAACCAGTTTCAAGAATGGCTCACCACTCCAGTAGATCAAAATCAAATTAAAGCAATTGCATTAAAAATTTTGAATTGGGAGAAGACTCTCAACAAAATCATAGAAGTAGCACAAAAGAGATAGCAAAATGGGAACTGCTGCAGACCCCAAGATCAAATCCAGTTGCCGACGACTGCTTGTGTCGCTAAGATACACACAAATCTGTGGGTACATCAATGTGGGCATATCAAAATCTGCAATTCATTGTATAAATCTTCGATAATAAGTTGATCTATTCAATTATTACGCCAAGACAATTAAAAAAGATGCTTTATTTACACTAAATTTCATTAAAACCTGTGATGTTTATTTTCAAATTTAAACTATGTGCATCCCCATCTTTGATGTCAGGATCAATTGAGATCAAAGAAATTAGAAAAGGTCCAATCCCTGAGCTTTGCGAAGTGATATTATCCCTACAAACATATTTTAACCAGGATGTTATAATCCAAATTCATATACCAAAACCTACCACACCAGATTTCGGAGATATTAATTTTGATGATGTTGAAAGGGAATGCCTACAGTGGGCAAAAGAGCACAAACTGTATGAAGGGGATCTTTTCAAAGTCCTACAAAAAACTCATGTCGCATTATTATCAGCTGTCACTTATCCTGGGATGCCAAGAGAAGGTGCTGTACTCATTACAAAATGGTTAATGGCATTATTTGCAATTGATAATTGGGTAGATGAAGATCACAAAAAATCAATTCCTAGTGGAGAAATTAAGTTAAATGTTACGAGAAAATTAGAGATTTTTAAAAAAATTATGGTGGGAGAAGACTGGAGATCAGTAGTAACGGAAGAAGATACTGCAATCACAAAGACCATGGCAGAATTATTCCAAGATATTTGTGCATACACTAGAAAAAATGGTGGAAACATGAATGATTTTGTAGATTCACTTGATAAGTATTTCTCTTCAATTGTTACAGAAAAACAATATAAGGAAACGGGCAAATTTCCTTCACCAGTTTTTTGTGCAGATCTTAGAGCAGATTCAAGTGGAGCCGTTCATGCAATATATGCTGGTATGGTGATACAAGGACAAGATCCTGGACAATTAGAAAAGGTTTTTTATAACTTACTTTCCATGAGAAGAATTGTTGCAAAATGTGTTGAATACTCTAATGATATCTTGTCTCACTATAAAGAGTTTTTACAATTGCTTCGTAGTTCAAATAGTGACAGCAGCGTAACTTTAAGTGATGTTCATAATCATCCGCAGCTCAACTTAATCCATATTAGGTGGCATGATGGTCCGGCAAATTTCCCCTCTCTTGAAAAAGCATATGTTGAAACAGTTAAGAGCCATAATCAATTAATTAGTGATTATTTTACAGTAAAACAAAACCTATTAAAGGAACTTGAATCCACAAGTAGTCCAAATAAATATAACGTAATGAAATGCATTTCCATTTTAGATGGCTGGCTTTCCCAGGCGATCTGGGGTATGATGGTAGAAAGATATAATGTTGGAGGTGCAACCTGTATGCAAGCTGTACTTCTTGAACTTATTATCAAATTACAAACTAAAGCTTCTTAAATTTATTTTTTCACTTTCCAAGAGGGGAGAGTATACTTGAAAAGTTATTTAGACTACTTGTCAAAAAACACTCTTGAGGCAAAAATAAAAACTGCTAATCAACTTTGTTTGATCTTATTTTCAGTCGCATTTCCATATATTTATATATTTTATACAATCTCCCCCATATTGGGGATCATTGTAATTCCATTAGAAGTATTATTCTTATTTGGATATCTCTTAAATCATAAGGGCTTTTACAACATCGGAAGATTTTTAATCTTTTTTACTGGGTGTGCTGGGGCATTATTTTACTCTTTGATATTGGGGAAACATGCAGGGATCCATTTTCTATTTTTTGCGTTCATTGGCGCTCCATTAATTATTTTTCATACTGGTGAGTCTATTAAAATCGGTCTTTGTACCTTAACTGCTTTAGGATGCTTAGTTCTACTGGAATTTACCAATTATTCGTTTTTTGGAATCAATTATATTACATCTAATACTATGATTAACATCGTATATCGAACAGCAATTTTTGCTGTATCAACGATTATCATGCTCTATCTGTGGTTTTATGTTAAGGAAACAGATTCTGCTAACAAAGGATTCTTCGAGGCAAAAACTCAAGCAGAAAGAGCCAAACAAGAAGCCGAAACCCAACGCAACCAAGCAATTGCTGCGAAAGAAGCCGTCGAAAAAGAGGAACAGGCTCATAAAGTGACCATCCTAGAATTAGAAAAGAAAAACCGACAAAATGAGTTGCTTCTTCA
>CAZZBY010000053.1:0-6838 GCA_964652635.1 uncultured Candidatus Marinamargulisbacteria bacterium
CGAAATAGTAGAGACCGGTTACGGAGTCATATTTTTTGCCAGTAAAGTTAATCTCCGCTTCTTGCCCCATATAACTGGTAGAGAGGTTACCCCATTCGTCCATCGATATGCTGGAGACTACATTTTGCTGTTGGCCTACGATTTTGATGGGGGTGCCTTGGAGGTTGTTAATGAAATAAAAGATCTCTTCCCCCTTTGTGAGGTCGGTAAGGTCTTTGGGCCTGACCATCGCAATCTTTTCGTTGCCGCTGTAGATGTACCGAACACTGTGGGGAATGCTTACCGTGGTGTTATTGAGTATTGTTAGCCCTTCTCCAATAATTCGCCCTGCTCCGTCGTAATAGTAATATTTGGTTGTTTTTTGACCGCTGTCGTTGGTTTCGCTGTATATCCTTAAGCCGTCAGGGCGGTAACCGTACTTTGCGAGTGTTTGAGTGGAGGTGAGCGTGTTATTGATATATCTATCCTGTTTGACCTGCGTGAGCTGCCCTTGGGGATTGTAGAGATATTGTCTTGTGCTCTCTTTTTGATTGCTTGAATTTAGATAGGTGACTTCGATGATGTTTCCGTAGATATCGTATTTAATGTCGGCTTTTCCACCATCCGGCCTTGTTTGACTGAGTATTTGATCGGATTCGCTGTCGATTTCTCGGGTGAGTTTGTAGGCTGTGTTTTGGGGGCCGGGAATGCTGTATTTTGTGATATTTTGGTTGATATCGTAGGTGTATTCCTTAAATTTGGTATATCTTGTTGATCCGACATTGAGGTCAATTTGCTTAAGCTCATCTTTGCCATTGTATTGATAGGTCTTTTCTCCCAATGTGCCGCTGATAGGATGCGGGAGATTGATTTTGCTGATATTGCCAATTAAATCGTAGCCATAGGTTTCTTGGTAAAGTGTATCGGAGGATGATAGATTGGCTGTGTTTTTGGCCTCAATTTTGGTTATCAGACTGTCTCTGTTTGGATCATATGTATAATCTAGTGCAATCCCGTTTCCATAGGACATCAGATCCACTTTACCGTCGATTGTGTATTGGTAATTGCTGATAAGCTGACTGTCGTAGTACACCTTACTTAGTCGGTCTAGACTGTCATACTCGTAACTTATCTTTTTACCGTCTGAGTAACTGATCTCTTTGAGCCTTTTTCGCTCATCATAGGCACTTTGGATTGAATACGTAATATTGAGCGGAAGGATTGTTGTGGTTTCCTTTTTTACCCGACCCAACACATCGTAGTCGTACCGGATATCAGTATCGGCATTAGTAATCCGAGTGAGTTTTCCTAACCCGTTTTCTTGACTGCTTTGGTCGTAGTAGCGATGCTCGACTTCGACATCATTAATGAGGACGGATATGACTCGACCTTCGCTGTCATAGTGATACTTGTACTCTTGGGTCTGATTGCCATCTTTATCGTAGATTTTGATCTGACGGATGTCGCCATTGTCGAAATATTTTGTTTCGCTTTGCTTTTTTTTGATATCGGTATTGTATGGGTAATAGCCGATGATGGGTTGGCTTTGACCGTTAAAGTCCGTATCATGCTTTATCCCTTTGGCATCAGTGATGCGTATTACTTTGCCTACTCCGTCATAGGTATAGCGTATTTGGCTATTGTCGCCGCTATAAGTGCTGATTAATACCTGGTTGATTTCATCGCTGATTTTAGTTGTACTTCTGCCTGACGGATCGGTGACTATGGTTGTGTTGCTGTTGTCATTGTAGCTAAATTGAGTGGTCCCCCAAAATGGGATGGATTCGGTCAGAGGTCTTAATTTTTGGTCATAGGTATATTCGGCGGCGGTGACAAAACTGCCGTCTTTTTTTCGATATTTCTTTTTGGGGACATTTGAAAAATAATACTCTATTTTTTCGTCCCCAGACTCTCCTGGCCCGTCCTGCTCGATCACTCGACCTAACCCATCCGTTTTGCTGGTCACACTGAGTCCTAGATATATAATTGTACTCTCCTTGAGGTTACTGTTATATGTCCTTTGCTCTTGGGTATTATCTGGAAATCTTGTACTCACCAAACGCCCGATGGCGTCATATGTCATTGTTGTTTCATGCCCCTGGATATCGATTGATTTGATCGGAAGTCCTGTATTAAGTTCGTAGATGACTTGAGTACTCTTATTTGCCCACTCTTGGGTAACTTTGTAGGTATTTCCCACAATTTCATAACGATAGGTTGTCTCAAGTCGACTTTCGGGGAGTAAAGTTTTTTCTAAAGTCACTCGGCCAGATGAATCATACTCGTAGTCCTTCATTGTAATTTTATTTTGGCCTATGATTTTACTGACTTTGGTCACTTTTCCTGTATCCGAATAGCCCATCGATTCTTCGCTTATTTTGCTTGAATCAGTGAGAGAGATGAGTTGATTAGTTTTGACTTTGCCTACGATATTTTTTTGGATTAATGGTGTGTCTGTTGCAAACCCAATTGTTTGCTTTTGATAGGGAGTAGTCCCTTTGTAGCTGATTATTTCTGTTGGTTTATTGTACTCATTAAAATTAAGGTATTCGGTTTGGCTGCGAATTTGGCCCTCGATCTTGATGACCTCTTTGGTCTTTCGAATTTTGGCATGGTCCCAAGTAGACTCTTCTATGACATTTCCAACTGTTTTTTTGATGAGTTTTCCGTCTTCAAAGAGATATTCGGTGTCTTCGATTTCGCTGGGGGCGTCGATGGTTACTTTTTGTGCATAATAGGCCCTTGCTTTATCATTTTCCGCACCAATGGGCTTGTACCATTGGAAGTCATTTCTTAACTTGTCATTTTGATTATTATATTTTAGTTGCCATATTTTTGGATTTGTATCCGTGTTACTTTCATAAATTCGTTTTTCGATTACAATCGGGCGATCAATGTCGATATTGATTGGCTCTGAACTATCAATCTGCATATCATCTGCAATATTATAATTTTCGCCATGCTGTAATAAAGTCGTGTACCCATATTCACAAATTGACCCTTTAGGATCTGTAATTTTTTTTAAAATAGGGCCGTCATATTTAGTAATATCCCCTTTATTGCTTGGAAACACCCTATTGCTAATGTTCCCTTTTTGACTTGGAAATATTTTATCAATTTCTGATTTTGGTAGTGGCCAATAATCGTACCCAAGCCCGACTGTATGGCCCATTAAAACATAATATAGCCATTTTTTTACCGTATCATCGAACTGTTGATATTCATATTTCTTTTCGGGTAACTCATTCAATTGGACTGCAGTGAGTAAATTGCTACTGTTGTACTTATATTTCACTAAATTAATCTCTCCGTTTGGCCCTTTATAACGGATACCTGTTATTTGTTGCTCTCTGGCTTTATCATCGTTAATTGTTTTGGATTCACTCCAGGTTTCTCCATAACTTAGAAATATTTCTCTCCCAAAGGTATCGATTATTTTTTTTGGCCTTATCTTCATTGAATTTTGATTGACCATATAGCTACTTGGCTTCTGTGAATCTCTAATCGCCATCCCAATTTCTATCGCATAATCCATGTATTTTTTTCCCAAAATTCCAAGGTGTGTTCTGGAAAAGTATTCTTCTTTCATTCTGACCCGATTACTATCTGTAAATTTTAGTAGTTCTGGCGTTGTAATTTGTTCATATTCATATGTCACTTTGTTTCCTTCGGAATCTTTGATTTCTGAAATCCTGAAACATTTCATTTGCTGAATCCATTCTAGCCCTGCTTCAATTTTATTTGCTGAATAAACATCTTGAAATTCAAGTGCTCCAAAAACTACTGTCGTTCCGTTATCAGTGATTAGACGGATTTTATTAACGCTCCTATCCCAATACGCTTTGCTATTATTTCCTGGGGTTTTGCTTAAAAACTCTTCATTACTCCCATTTTTCTCATAAATCTCGATACCTTCTCCGGTCTCTATGATAATTTTTTTAGGGTACGCTTTTGATGTTATCCTTGCGATCCGTTCATCGTTATTCTCAACTATCCACGCTCTCTTCGATGACCCAAAACTCCATCCTTTTCCCATATTGGCCGCCCATTCGCCCTTATGGGGCCATGTATTATTGATTCCTTGGTAGCTTCGACTGTTGTATGATCTTGTGATTTCGACATCTAGTCCATTTTTTCCAGGAAATACGATGTCTGTCTCTGAAAACGCGACATTCCCTTGGGATAAATCGATCCCTTCCTCATCTAATTCGACTGCTGGCAGTAAATAAGGTGCACCTCTTTTTGAATATTCTTGGGCATCTGCAGTCTCTTCTGTTGAAGATGTACTAAACCCTGCCAGACGAATTGCACTATTATTTTTGTACTCTGTAACCGCCCTAAATGCGTCTGACGAAATCGGTCCAAACACATAGCTATAGTAAGTTCGCCGCTTGGTGTCACCGGATGGATATGTGGTTATTTTCTCAGATAATATTCTTTTGCCATCTTGAACATTGTATTGATATTGAGTAACTACCTCTCCGCCCGTACTTAACCTTTCTACTTTTGATATCGGTAAATAATCTGATTTTTTAACTCTTAATGTCACTGTAACGTCAGCCTTACTCCCACTTAATATGTATTCACTAGAATTTTGACTGAGGGTCATTGAGTATTGCTTTCCATATTCTGCAAAATCTAGGGCATCCACATCTTTGACTGAGACAACTCTCTCTGGTTTTAGAGTTGCATCTGCCCCCTGTAATCCATAATCTTCATTTCGGACTATGGTATAGAGTTTGCTTTCTTGGAAAATGACGAGTCTTTCCCCGCCTTCTCTAAATTCACTCTCTCTTTTACCTTCGCTACTTGAAATTTGACTGCCAATGACACTGTCTGTTTCTATTCCGTCTTTTATGATTATTTCTTTGTACTCGACCTGAAATGGTTGTGGGGCATTGATGGCTTGACTTACTCGTGTTAGTACTTCGGTTACGGTTTGTGCTTCAAGGGGTAGCTGGAAGTATCCTAGCATCACCAGAATTATGATGACGACATATATTATTCGGATTTCAAATCCTCTTCCCTTTTTCATTTCTGGATAGTTTCATTTTTGAGGGTCTTATGTCAAGTCGTTTTTCATTAAGTGACTTTCGCCTAGCTGTCCGCATGCGGCCGAGATGTCATCGCCCTTTCTAAACCGGATGGTGACGGGGATCTTTTCCCTTTCGAGTAGGACTCTTGCCTTGTGTAATACCTTGGTACTGACGGGTTTAAATGGGATTTTATGATGGGGATTGAGGTTAATTAAATTGACCTTGGCATCCAGATATTTGGCTAACCTCGCTAGTTCTTTGATGGCTTGGTCATCGTCGTTCATGGCGTCGATGAGAGTGTATTCGAGAGTAAGCTTGCGGTTGTGTAAGGATTGATATTCATGCAGTAATATGGCCACTTCCATGATGGGATTCTTTTTTTCGATTGGCATGAGTCGTACTCGTTTTTCGGGGTTGGCATGCCCTACGGAAAAGGCTAAGTTGATGTAGCGTTTTTCTTCGATCAACCGTTGGATATTTTTAATCAATCCAGAGGTGGATACTGTCACTTTTCGCTTGCTTAGACCTAGAGTATCTAGGGAAGTCATAAAGTCGATGGCGGTAAAGACATTATCGTAATTTAGCATTGGCTCGCCCATACCCATAAATACTAAATTACCGATGTGATACCCAATGGAATTAGCGATGAGAACTTGACCAATGATTTCGTTGACTTCAAGGTTTCTCTTAAAGCCGACAATCCCTGTGAGGCAAAACTGGCAGTCTACGGGGCATCCGCATTGTGATGACACACAGAGAGTATAGTAATCCCTCTCTTTGAGAATAACGCTTTCGATTTGCTTATTGTCTTTTAGAGTCATGATTAATTTGACTGCCCGACCTTCGCCTGATGGAAGTATGACCACTGATTTGAATGGGTTGATTTCGATAATTTCGTTTAATTTGGTTTGATTTTGCTTTGAAATATTGACCATTTCATTGATGGTTAGTTTGTTTTTTTTATACACCCAATCCCATACTTGTCCTGCAACGAAAGGCTGCATTCCTGCATCTTTGATTTTGCTTTTAAGTTGGTCTATAGAAAGTCCGATCATGTTCATAGGCGGGCATCAGTTTCTACTATTTACTTGTAAAATGCAATTTAAAAGAGTGGTATGATAGCCACTAGTCACTATTGAGGAGTTAGATTTATGAGCGATTTATTGGGTAATCAAGATATGATTCGGGCTTCTATTGACGAGTTTATTGCTCAGTTTAAAGACTTCAAGCACCCTACCGAGCTTCGGCAATCGATTTGGTCATTACTTCGGCTACACGAGCTTAATGGGTCTCTTTCGGACTGCAAAATGATGACGACGATGATTAAAGAAATCCGCAAAACTCTTCAGGTATTTGGGCGATACAGTGATCACCGTAAAGTCTGTATATTTGGATCGGCTAGAACGCCTCAGGATCATATTGATTATCAAATGGCAGAGTCACTTGCGCGGGATATTTCTAAAAAAGGGTTTATGGTCATTACCGGTGCTGGTGGCGGTATTATGGAAGCGGGCAATAAGGGTGCGGAAGTCAATATGAGTTTTGGACTCAATATTAATTTACCCTTTGAGCAAGATCCTAATCCTTATATCGCCTCTAGTTCAAAATTAATTGATTTTCACTACTTTTTTACTCGAAAACTTGCTTTTATTCGAGAGTCTGATGCCACAGTGTTATTCCCTGGTGGCTTTGGTACTCATGATGAGGGATTTGAAAATTTGACACTCACTCAAACTGGAAGGTGTGCCCCTCGCCCCTTGGTCATGATTGCAGCCCCCGAGAGCACCTACTGGACGTCTTGGCACCAGATGGTGAAACGCGAA
>CAZZBY010000054.1:0-6800 GCA_964652635.1 uncultured Candidatus Marinamargulisbacteria bacterium
TGGGGGGCTTCTTCAATTTCGCCATTGTCCATCATCGCTTGAAATTGAGCGGGAGTGACGACGACTAATGGGGTAGGCCCTGGTTTATGAGTTCTTCTGGATAGGATGACTGCAACAATGACACCCGCAACGACGATGACTCCGACTGCGACGAGGGTGGGGATAATGGCACTATCCATGGTACTTTTGCTGCTGGATGAGGCTGACTCGGGTTCTGTTGGCTCTTTTGGTGTTGTTGAGGATTGTTGAACCTGCATGCCTGATGAAGTAGCAGAGGGGAGGACTGATGGAGTTACCGCATGGGTAACCGCTGGAGAGGAAGGGGAAGAGGAGGTTTTGGTTGTTGTAGGAGTTGCACCTGTTTTTAATGTATAATCACCCGAAAGTACTACTCGTTCTTGGCCATGCATTAATCTAATGAATTGGATGGTCCCTTCTCTTCCTGCAACTAATTCTCCGGTAAAGCCTCCAGTGCCATTTACTTTTTGAGTTCCTACTGCCTCGATACTGACGCCATCGGGACCTAATCGAAATGCATTTACTTCGCAATCTTGGGTATCACATTCAAGTGAAATAATTCCTGATCCTCCAATGATGCGGGTTCCATCTCCAGGGGGTAGGTAGGTTGCGACAATCTTATCGAGTTCTGCTCTTGCTGAAAGTGTAATATTTGATTTTTGGACGATGACATTAGATTCGGGTCTCATTGTCATCCAATGTAATCGAACAGTGCCAGTTTTGCTCCTTGGTGAGTACATCGTTAATTGGCTACTATCACCAGGGTGAGGGATCATGACTAATTGTGGGTCATGAAGATCACTTGGAAAATCAAATGGAGGGCTTAGTGTTGTTCCGTCGTAAAACTGGGCTGTTGGGGTTGGGGTTGGTGAGGTCACGAGGATACGGTTACCAAGTAGCGGGTTTGATATCAACATTGATCTTGGTGGAAGGGTGGTTGAAAGTGTGGTGGTGCTAATCGTATGGTCTGCTTGGATCACACATTTTGTTAGTATATTATCTGTTTTGATTAGAAATGAGTTTGCACTTATTTTGCTTAACTGAATGTCAGTCTGGCGTATTGCGGATAGGCCAGGGATGACTAATGGACTTGAACTGAGTGACCTGTCTGCTTCTTCTGTGATTAGACTTAGATTTAATCCTTCTGTTCCTTGAAGGGATACTAATATTCCTGATGTTGGAGTTAATTGAAGTGTATTGGTATAAGCGGTTTGTAATGTACTTCCTAGGATCCCTGATTCTAGGTCAACCGTTCGTGCATGCTGGACATACGTTGTGACGCCATCTATTATCGGGCGGTCTATCCATGTAATCACGGCTTTGCCACCTAGAAATAAAACTTGGTGGTTTTTTGGAGAGTTTACTTCGTGTGTTGGATCATTAAATACTGATGAAGTTGCTGCGACTGGAGTATATGTCCCTGAGGGCGATCTTTTCATTAGTCGTAGCATGTGTTTTCTTTCATCATCTTCATTTTGGAGCCATGTTACCATTGCAAATTCTCCATCTGGACTTTTAAAAATTCTTAATTCGTCGCTTCCTGGGCCATCACTGAGTAGTGTTGTTGTACCTGGATCAATGAGTACCTCCCCTACTGTTTTTCTGTCTCGACCACTTGGTTTTTCCTTTGGAGCTTCAGGAGCGGGTGTTTCTTTTGGCTTCGCTTTTTTTTCGGAGATAGTGGGTCTTATTATAGTTTCTTGTTCTGGATTGACTACGACTGGTGGTAGGGGCGTTGTCGGAGGTTGTTTTGTGCTAATCCCAAGATAATCTGTAAATGCTCTTAATGTTGACGCAGAGAGTCTGGAAGTTGGTGGTGATACCACTTCTTTTGCCTCTGGTGTTGTTTTTGAGATGTGAGTGTCCGTTTTTACGGGTGGAACCCTTGTTGTGCTGGTAGTTGCAACAATACCTTCTGTTTTCATGGATAGCCCCCCCTTTTTTCTCTTTCACAGATCTTTTTGTCTTGCTTGTACCCGATCCTAACTTTTTTTTATTGACTTTGCAACTGATTAAAATAATCTTTAGGTTGAGGTTGAATCCATGATGGCGATTTTGTGACTTGATAATCTGTGACTGATAAATTGATGGAAGGATTGCTCCATTGCACATAGGGGTGACTATCTATTGATCGGTTGATATGGGCGTAGATGTCTGGTGTGAGGTTGTGCTCTTTTTTATAATGATCTCTGAGTTGATGAGCATATCTTAAGATGGTGAGATCACTTTCCATGCTTTCACGAGGGGCTTCAATGAGTTCGATAATGGCATGTGTGGCAGGATTTACGATTTGATAATAGCCTTTTTTGTGAGTAGCTTGTAATTTCATGGTCCAGGCAAATAGAGGATATGTAATGGTCCATCTAAAGTTTTTTCGAATAGTATAAATGTTGAGTGGGATGATGAGCTGAATTGCGATATATGTCCAAATTAAAATTGGTATCCATTGGGATCCTTTTTTATCTTGGTCTTTTTCCGGGGGGGTATGCCCAATTTGGATGAGTTTTGATAATACAGATTTAATTTTTTTTAGACTACTTTCTGTATATGTTGTAGGTAAAAACACCGTACTTAGAAGGCCTAAAAGCAGGGGCATTTGACTGTACTCAAACTTGGTGTCTAATAGAGAGTTTGATGAATAATAGATGAGGAGACCTATCCAAAATAAAGGGAGAGATTTGGAAAATTTCCAGGGGAGTAAGGCGGACGAGATTTCGAAAATCGGAAGTGCAAATATAATAAATAAGGTGAAATTATGAGAGAGAATAGTACTTGATATTTGAGGATAGTGCAGTTTTTCATCGATGATTGCGCTATAGGTGGCTCCTGAAAACCAGTCTGGATTTAAATACGCAATACCTCTCCATAGTAATATGCTGGAAAATAATAGTTTCAACATCAGCACTTCCCAGTTTTCTGTGACTCCATTTTTAGAGTTGAAGGCGGTTAGACTCAGGAGACTACATATTATAATGATGAGCAATTGATGGTCTTGATAATAGGTATAATTAAACCCAAAAATAGGCAAAAAGCATGCTAAATACCCATAATAGGCGATATTTCCCCATTTTTGTCTTGCGATTTGAATACCAAATACAAGACATCCGCCGTTGAAGTAAGGCAATATGTTTTTGGGGATGTGGTTGGTGATGATTGAAAATATGGGCCAGTTAAAGTCACAGTTAATATATGCAGAATTAATAAAATCATAATAGATATTGCGAATTGCAAAAAATGAGATTAATACCCCAAATAAAAATTTAAATGTCCGGAGAGACTGATTCGAGACTTGTCCCCAGATTAGAGTTTCAAATGTTGATTTGTTAGTGATTTTAAGAGAGGTCATTGAGGTTTTGCCCTTGTTTCTGAGACTGATTTTGTAAATTCTTTTTCAAACCGATCTTCGGTTATTTCTTCCCAATGAAGTATTCCTTGGAGACTCTTTCTTTGTCGATTACTAATGACAATTTCAGATTGAAAACCGATGTAAGGGACATAGAGTCCTAATAACTCCATCTTTGTTTTGATGTACTTGATTAGGGCGTGATGGCCTTTAGGTGATTTTAGGGCTTTTAAATTTGGGGGGAGTATGGACTGTGGCGGTGGAAATAAAACCCATATTCCAGTTTGGTTATGTTGGTAATAGACGTTGATACTGCCTGATTTTTGGAGAGTATGGTTATTCCAGGTTCCAATGACTGCATTATTCCATAATGTTTGGCTGTAATTGATGTAGCGGTATGCGGGTAATGTGATTACGATGATCATGATGATTGAGACTAAGTATGGCTGAATAATTGATTTTGATGCAATATTATTTTCATTGTGGGGAGGCCAAAATTGGACTTGATTAATGATAGATTTTATTTTGGTTAGTATCGTTGCAATTTCATCTCCATCAAAAAACAGGATGAGGGTGATGATGCCAAGATAGGGAAATATTCCCACAGAATCTGTGCCTGCAATGTCTCCAAATATGATAAAATGATTTATTAGGTGAAATGATATAAATATGATGGCGGCCCAAGGTCTTGTTTTTTTATTGAGTAATAAAAATCCAATCGAGAGATCAAATGTAATGGCACACTTCGCTAAAATCGACCCTACTAATTGCATGTTAAGTTGATGAAAGAGGCTATGGTACGATAACGCAGATAGTCTGTTTACTAATAAAAATCCATCGAACCAGTCTGGGTTGTTTACTTTTTGAAGACCACTAAAAAAATAGGGGATTGCACACTGAAATCGCAGGATGTTGAGGTTCCATTTTGGGATGGAGGGAGTCATTGTACTTGTGACACTGAGCCCTTTTCCAGCATCTGTTACGGCCATTAATATCAATATGAGTAGTAAGAGATAGTAGTGATTATTAAATTTTTCTAAATGTAATAAAAATAAATAGAGCCAGATCAGAGCTATTCCTGCAAATGCGCTTTTACTGTGATATCCGATTGTCACCATGAGGGATAGTGCTAACGAGGTTAAAAGGAGAGCTCCTAATACTGCTGCTGATGGATATGTGAGACATTCGAAATACGGAATATTGATTCTTGAAAATGCTTGACAACCTACCAAAAACACTTTTTCAATCAGATTGACTGTGCATATTGAAAGAAATAATCCTAAAGCGATTCTAAATAGATATAGGGGGAGTCCGTTGACTCTCTCTCTATTAAATGGGTTCATATTTGATACAGTAGACTAAATACATTCGTTTGGGGAGGCCTTGTTGTGTCGTGTCACTATTTCCGATAAAGGTACTGTCTTCTGTGAATGTTAATGTATGGGTGTGGCTACCTACGGTGTGTGTGATTGTGCCATGGCTTGTGCTTGTGCTTGTTTCGTCGTTACCAAAATTGTTGAATAATTCGTTTTCTGGGTCATCGCTTTCGATTGGGTGATTATTGAGTAGATTTGTAATACTGTGGTTATGGTCTGTAGTGGATGCATTGATTGTTTGGGGGATACTTAGTGTATGGGTGTGATTTGCAATTTCACTGGGCTGGAAGCTTCCTACCCCTGAACCTGAGCCTGAAAATCCGATTGTACGATATCTAGTGCTCGTATCTCGATTGGCAGCTCCTTCACTTGTTCCGAAGTTGTCTGCTCCTCTGATAAAAAAGTTTCTGAGGTCTGGTAATTTAAATTTGGCGGGGTCTATGGTTGTTCCCCATCTTGTTCCAATGGCTTGAAACAGAATTGGATAATCTACTTTTTTGACTTCACTACCATCACAGATCAACCATGATGTTGGGATATTGGCTGTGTTTGTAACGGAAAATGCCATAATAGCACCTACAAATGGAGCAACGTAATGCAGTACCGTTTTATTGTCTGAATCGATTATAGTACCGTCTTTGAGTGTGAGTACTGTTCCGACAAATCGGATCGCTTTTGTTCCGGAAGCAGTAGTTGTTGGAATCCATGCACTATTGTTTTTAAATTGAAGCCGGTCTTTGGTGAAGTAGGCTTCGGCAACTCCTTGTGATACCCAGATGGTTACAATTACGATCAGTGACAGTAGTAAAGTTAAATATGATTTTTTCATTTAATATCTGATCCCAAATATCACCGCTGCATTTCTTGGATATGACTCGGGCACAGTTGTATTGACGAGTGTTGCACTTGTCGTTGTTAATGTGTGTGTATGTGTGTTTGGATTTATGGTGGTAGTATCTGTTAGACTGCTACTTAGCCCGTGGTAATTGATATCGAAGCCAGTTCCGTCAGTCGGATCATATACATGTTCGAGGTTTGGAATATAAAAAAACCAGTTTGGTTCCAAACTAATTGTGCCGCCTCCATGGCTTTCATTGCTCGCACTTGTTGTTCCTGCTGCGATAGTGAAGTTGTGTTCAGTTGAGTGAGTGGTGAATCCTGAAGGTTGATAACTTCCAAGTGTGCCACTTAATGTACTATATGTCACTGCTGTTCCTGAATATGCGGGATTTCTAAATCTTTGATAACTGCTTGCGGTTAAACCGGATACTCCTTCAATACTAGATGCGATAGTTGCTCCTAAATTATTAACGTTTAAGGCACCTCTGAGAAATTGACCTCTTAAATCAGGGAGTTGAAATCGGCCTACAAATTTTCCAGAGATCATACTTCCAGGTGTTGATGTAGGACCCCAGGTGGTTTGAATTCGATTGGCCAGAAGTTGATATTCGCAGTTTGATGTTGTACTGACTCTAATAATTCTTCCGTCACAAGGGATCCATCCTTCCGGTAGGGTTGCGCTTGCAAATGGCATGATCATTCCGATGATGGAGTTATCGATAAACTCCCTGACGGCACCAACGGTGTTATCTAAAATGATACCGTTGGATAGGATTGTTGTTCCCATGGCGGATAGGACATAGATGTTGTCCCCACAAATATTACTTGTGCTTTCTTTCCATCCGGATCCATCTTGAAATGTGATTTGTTTGTCTGAAAATCCAGCCATTGCTGACCATAAGTTGCTTCCAAATCCAATCGAAGTGAGTAGTAGTGTGATGATGAGTTTTTTCATGGTGATTATTGCCCTGTGAATATGCAAAAAACAACAGCTGCATTGGGAGGCCTATTTTCGATGCTGATTCTGCTTGGGGGTGCTGCAACACTGGAGGTTCCAAATGTCATGTTCAATAATGGTGTTGTATGGGAGTGTAAAGTTGTTGTGTTTCCTATTGTTGCTGTGCTGATATTTGCTTGAGATGTAAAAATATTTCCATCAGTATCCATGTCATCTGTTTCAATCAATAGCGTTTTTTGCACCAGGCTTTAAATCCCGTGAGTCT
>CAZZBY010000055.1:0-6761 GCA_964652635.1 uncultured Candidatus Marinamargulisbacteria bacterium
CATTCGACGCCGGGATTTTCTTGCCAGGATGATGTGGTATGGGTGTTGAATCGATTAAAGGCTTTATTAGATTTATCGGATTATTTGAGTTGGTATGGGGTATCTTCGTACTGGCGAGTAGGAGTTCCGCATCATGTATTGATGGTGGCTCGTCAGAGATATCCAAAGGCGACTTTTTTGGATCAATTGGACTTGCTTTTAGGGGATGCTGATGAGCTGTTGTCGACTTGTGAGCGTGAGCGTTTGTCTCAGATGGTGGCTTCGAGTCGGGCATTAGTGACTCGATCTGCGATTGAGTCGTTGCAAGGGGTATTGCGGGCTATGATGCGGGTGTTTATTGGTCTTGATGCCTGTGTGAGTTTACCTGTTTTTGTCCAGTTGTCTCGCCAATTTTCGGACTTTGATGCTCAGTCGATGTCGATGCTTTCCTGTATTCAATTTTTGGAAAATGGGATTGAGGAATCGGCTTCATTACCCTTGGTTGCGTCCCGACTTCCGCATGGGGTTGTCCAGATTATGACGATTCATGCCAGTAAGGGGCTTGAGTTTCCAGTGGTGATTTTACCGCATTGTCACCACGTCTTTCGACGGCCTCATGATCGGTTGATTTGTTCGTCTTCCTGGGGGCTTTGTATGGCGGCTCCGATGTCGGACGTGGCCAGTGTGTTTCGGGAGGGCTGTATTGAAGACTTGAGAGTTCAGACGATTGAAGATGAGAAAAAACTCTTTTATGTGGGCTGTACTCGCGCGAAACAGGCTCTTTATTTCTTTTCTAAGCAATGGCCGGATTCAGAGGGTGGTTTAAGCTCGTATTCTGCGTTTTTAGCTCAATCAGATGCTGCACTGCAGGTTATGCCTTACAAGAGGATTGGGAGTTGTTTTTCTGGCCGATCTGTTGAAAATCTAAATAAGAGTATCCCTCAAAACTTTTCGATTGGAGATGCAAGGAGATTAGATGCTGAGGTTATATCGGTCACGGTGTCGGATGTAGTGGCCATGATGGAAGACCGAAAGCGGTATTGGGTATCCCGGTTTGAAGCTGCTCAACAGCGGTATCCGAGGCAATTGACTGTATCGGATCAGATTTCGCCTGAGTTATATGGAACTTTACTTCACCGGTTGTTTTATCGGAGTCATTTATTGGGGAAAATTCCACCTTATTCCTGGATGATTGCCGAATTGGCTGCAATGGGTGTTGCTGAGGTATTTTGGAAGGATGTGGTTTCTCGCTTACTGATGTCTTTTGAACGGTATTGGACATCGGAGTTGAAATCTCAAATTGCGTCTGATTCCCCACAATTTGAATGTCCGGCATCGATGACGGTGGCGGTTGATGAGATGCGGGTTTTGATTGAGGGACGTTTTGATTGCCTGTGTGTGACAGATGATGAAGTGTGGGTGGTTGATTTTAAAACGGTGGCGATTGTGGATAGAGATCAGTCGTTGACGGCGATGTATCGTCACCAGATGTTGCTTTATTTGTTACTTGCAAGCGTCTTGTATCCTGGGAAATCTCGGTATCGGGCGACGGTGTATTTTACGGAGCATGAGTTTTCGTGTGAAATTCTGGAAACTTTAGATGGACTGAAGCACGTTAATAGTCAGATTCAGGCTTTATGGGGCATTTCGCAACAGTCTCTTTATTCTTGATTTGACTTTTGCCGCTTAAAATAATATAGTTTTTATATATTATTTGGAGGCTACAAGTGAATCCTTTTAAATATGGTAGTCCGGTCGATGGTGATTTTTTTGTTGAAAGAAAAGAGCTTAAAAGAACCGTAATGAGCTTTTTAACTAATCAGATTCATTGTGTTTTAATTGGTCCAAGGCGCTTTGGAAAAACCTCATTTATTTTAGATTTGCATCAAGAATTTAAACAACTTCACTATGTGACTTTATATGTAGACACGTTTAATGTGACAGGGCATCGTGATTTTTTGCAACAGCTGATTAATGCTGTTTCTAGTAAAAAAAATAGTGCCCAACGATTTTTTCAAGGGTTTTTACAAGTGCTTAAAAAGACAAAGCCAGAATTATCAGTGGATCAAAGTATTACTCTTAGTACCGCTTTTAAAGTCTCCGTTGCAGATCATAAGCTGAGTGACGAGGAAGTCAAACAATTGATTATCGATACCTTGCACAGTTTATCTGATCTTGGAGATCGTGTGTGTATTACCTTTGACGAATTTCAAACCATTGGCAATTTGGATGATAAGGGATGGCTAGAGGCTACTCTAAGGTCGGCAATTCAGATGAGTAAAAATGTTTCCTATCTATTTAGTGGGTCTCGCCATGGCATTATTCACGATATGTTCAACAATAGTGCACGACCTTTTTATCGGTCCTGCCAGTTAATTGATTTCCCGCCATTGGGGCCAGAATTTACGCAATGGATTATTGAGAGATTTAATCATGTCGGTATCCATAGCGAGCCTAATGTGATTACTCATTTGAGAGAACTTGTAGATGATACTCCCAACTATGTGCAGATGGTTTGTTTTCATATTGTCGCTTCTGAGATTAAGCAGGTGGATACCCATGTGATTGAAGCGACTCTGGATCTTATTACTCGACAGAATTCTTATCCTTACCAAACCATTTTAAATTCCTTAACCCCTGTTCAAAGGCGTGTGTTGAGATTGGCTGCTTGTGAACGAAAAACTTTATTCTCAAAAGAAAATCTAGAAAAATATGAAATTAAATCTGGAGCCCATGTTTCTCAAGCCTTAAATACACTGATCGGCAAGCAAATCTTGGATGCTGGGACAAAGAAGGGAAGAGTCGTTTTTGATGATCCTCTTTTTGCGATTTGGGTTCAAAAAGAATTTTCGGGCAGTTGATTTCTTAAGCTAAAACCCTAACTTCGACAAAAATCCACCCTTGTGGCGGTCGGGGTCTTGGGAAGGTTGGGTGAGTTGGAGATAGAGTTGTTTGATATCTGGGTAGGTGATAGCGAGTTTATTGAGCATCGGGATAGATTTGGTTGCGTCGATTTTGAGCATGAGGGCAATGATGGACTTTCGTTTGGCACCGGCATTGGGGATAGCTAGAGCAAGGTGTTTAAGGATTGGGGGGCCAATTTTTTGGATGATTTGGGTGGTGAGGGTGGTGATGCTGGTGGAATTGCTTAAAAGGGCGTTGACGATGACGGGGTAGGCTTCTTCTTCGCCGATTCTGAATAAGGAGTAGACGACGAGGCGACGAAGATTGGGTTTGTTGAAGACTTTCATCAAATGGGGAATGGCGCGCTTTGATTTCATTATGCCAAGCAAAATGATGGCGTGTTCTTGGATTTGGGTATTGGAAATACCGCGGATAATGGCGGTTTCGGCGTGGTCGCCACCCAGTCTCCAAATGACGTCGAGGATGCGGTTGCTGACGACCCAGCTTTCGTCTTCGAGTGTGGCTTCGAGGTCGGGGATGATTTTAGGGCCAGCACTGACTAGGATTTGCTGTACTTGGGACCGGATTATGGGGTTGGATGAGCTAAAGTATCTGGCGAGGACGGGAACCATTTTACTGCCGAAACGAATAAGAGCTTTGGCGGCGTTTTTTCGGACATGGAAGTCTCGGTCGGAGAGGAGGGCGATGAGGGGGTGAATGGCGCGAGTATGGCCTAATTCTCCCAGTTTTTCGGCAACACACCATCTGATGACCCAATCGTCGTTAGCGAGGAGTTTGACGAGGTCATCGACCCATGCATGGTCCTTAATTACTTTGAGCTGAAGAATTGCGTCCCATCGGGTTTCCTCATTTTTGAGGCGCTTTACAATATTTTCGAGCGTCTTAGCCCGATCTTCGGGTGTGTTCATTGATTTTCAAATATCCCCCAGAGGATGCTTACTTGAATAGTGTACCAGATTTAGGTGTAAAGAGGGATATTTTGAATGTCGGATACTGGACATGCTTTTAGGGTTGATAATGGAGAGGTGAGGATGTTTTTTTGGGGGTAGTAGGCGGTTTTGAAGCCGATTTTTTCTAGTTCGGTGAGGCGTTTTTCGGTATTGGGGGTGGCCCGAATTTCGCCGGTGAGACCGACTTCGCCGAAGATAGCGACCTTGGATCCGAAGGGGGTATCAGTGAGTGAGGAGAGGATGGCGGTCACCATGGCTAGGTCGATGGAGGGGTCTGAGAATTTAAGTCCCCCGATGATGGAAATGAAGATGTCTTTGGACATGAGTTTGAGGTTGAGAAGTTTGTCCATGGCGGCAATCATGACATTGGCTCGGTTGGGATCGACGCCTAAAAAGGTGCGTTTGGCGATGCCGTAGCCAGAGTCAACGACGAGGGCTTGGATTTCGACGAGGAGGACTCGGGAGCCTTCGCATACGGGGGTAATGACGGAGCCCGGCCGATTGAGTGCACCTTCGTCAATCAACATGGAGGTGGCGTCTTGGATGTTTTTGAGTCCGTCTTTGGTCATGTCGAGCAGGCCTAATTCTTGAGTGCTTCCGTATCGGTTTTTGAGACAACGGAGTAGTCGATAGGATTTGTCTTTTTGACCTTCCATGGCTAGGATGACGTCGACGATATGTTCGAGGACTTTAGGGCCGGCAAGGCTGCCGTCTTTGGTGATGTGACCGACAATGAATAGGGTGGTGTTGGTGGCTTTGATTAGAGAAATGAGTTCCTGGGCGCATTCCCGGACTTGTGTGATGCTGCCCGCTACGGAGTTAAGGGTAGGCGTACTCATGACTTGGATGGAGTCGATGATGACTAAGGTGGGCTTGACGCTTTTGATGGCGGCGATGATGCCGGTTAAGTTTTGTTCGTGCATGACGTAGATACTGTCATTGTGAGTGTCGAGTCGTTGAGACCTGAGACTTAATTGATCG
Organism: uncultured Candidatus Marinamargulisbacteria bacterium; assembly: GCA_964652635.1. Taxonomy (GTDB): domain Bacteria; phylum Margulisbacteria; class Marinamargulisbacteria; order SXXA01; family SICP01; genus CAMCZW01. The sequence continues at coordinate 4,836 of CAZZBY010000055.1, forward strand.
AGAGATTCTTCTCCGGAGACGTAGAGAATGGTGGCACCTTCAGAGGCCATAACATGGGCAATTTGAAGGGTGAGAGTGGATTTTCCGATGCCAGGTTCGCCGCCGATAAGAATAGCGGAACCTTGGACGATACCTCCTCCGAGTATGCGGTCAACTTCACTAAGTCGGGTGGGGGAAATTATGGACGGCTTGGGGGTGATTTCCTTGAGCTGGATGGGGGAGGAATAGGGTTCAGAGACGACTTTTAATGACAAATTTTCCTTGAGGCTTTCTTCTAGGGTGTTCCAGGAGAGACATTCGGTGCATTGCCCTTGCCATCTTGGGAATGAGGATTGGCAGCTAGTGCAGATGTACTGGATACTAAGCTTGCGCACTCGAAATTAATTTTGGAGATCCTGATTTTTGCCGAATGCTGGCTACTCCTTCGCTGAGTGTAGAGAGCGGTTTGAGCGAGGGTTTGATGCTACGGATGATAAAGTGAATTTTTCCTTTATTCATTGTGGCCGAAACGGAGACATCGGATCTTGTGCCTCGTTTGAGAAGATGGTCGGCTAATTGATCTTCGAAGTGTTCTTGAAGGGCGCGTTTGAGAGGGCGTGCGCCATTTTTTTGATCGAAGCCTTTTTCGGTTAAAAAGTCTTTGACATCTTCGGATAATTTGATGCGGATATTGCGTTCGAGTAAGCGATTTTCGAGATCTTTGGTGAGGATGTTGATGATGTTTCGGATGGTTTCTTTGCTTAGTGATTTGAAGACGACGATGTCATCGATTCGGTTAATAAATTCGGGTTTGAATGCGCGTCTTAGCTCATCCATGAGTTTGAGTTTGAGTCCTTCATAAGATTTGGATTCCTGGTCGGCGTTGGCGACGAATCCGAAGGAGGTTTCTCGCTCGATGAACTGACTTCCGATATTGGAAGTCATCACGATGATGGTGTTTTTGAAGTTGACAACCCGGCCAGAGGCATCGGTGAGCTTTCCATCGTCTAGGATTTGGAGGAGAACGTTTAATACATCTGGGGATGCTTTTTCGATTTCGTCGAGTAAGACTAGGCAATATGGTTTTCTGCGAACGGGTTCACTTAATTGGCCACCTTCGTTGTAACCGACATATCCTGGAGGGGAGCCGACTAATCGAGAGACTGTGTGTTTTTCCATGTATTCGGACATGTCAATGCGGACCATGGCGTCTTCGGAGCCAAATAATTGTTTGGCCAGGGTTTTGGCGAGCTCGGATTTACCGACACCTGTGGGGCCAAGGAATAAAAACGATCCTGATGGGCGTCGTGGGTCTTTGAGGCCCATTTTGGCGCGCTTGACTGCTCGCGTGAGAGCGGCAATGGCTTCGGGTTGACCTTTGATTCGGGCGGTGAGGTCGTTTTCTAGGCGGAGAAGTTGCTCGGACTCTTCCTGGGTGACTTGGATGACGGGGATGCCGGTGGCCATGGCGACGACTTCGGCAATCATGTGAGGTGTGACTGTGCGCGAAATATAGGCTTGTTGATCTTGGGGGAATTCCTTGAGTTTTTTCTGGGTGAGCTCGATACGCTTTTCGAGTAAGTTCATCATATCTTTGTCGTTTTGAAGGGTGGCGGTTTCGAGGTCTTTACTCATATTTTCGTATTCGAGTTGGAGGGATTTGCTTTCGCCTTCTAATCCTGAGGATTTGAGCATGACTTTGGCTGCGGCTTCGTCAATTAAGTCCACTGCTTTGTCGGGTAAAAAGCGGTCGGTGATATATCGGGACGACATTTCTACTGCAGTATGAAGTGCGGCTTCGGTGATGGTGACTTTGTGAAACTCTTCGTAGCGTTTTTTAATGCCTTTGAGGATTAAGAAAGTGTCGTGTTGGGAAGGTTCTTCGATGATGACGGATTGGAAGCGTCGTTCGAGTGCGCCATCGCCTTCGATGTGTTTTCGATATTC
>CAZZBY010000056.1:0-6706 GCA_964652635.1 uncultured Candidatus Marinamargulisbacteria bacterium
CCCGCAGGCGCTCGTAGCTCAGTTGGATAGAGCAACGGATTTCTAATCCGTAGGTCGCAAGTTCGAATCTTGCCGGGCGCACCAATTCTAAGCGACAATCTCTAGTGGTTAATGATATTATTCCCCAAATGAATTCCCAGATTACCATTGTCGTCCCCATCTTCAACGAAGAAGAATGTTTACCCCTATTTTTTAAAAAAATGGATTCTTTCCTGTCACATACAGAAACGCCCATAACCGTCCTTCTCGTTGACGATGGGTCTAAGGACCATAGTGCCAAGATTATCGCTAAAAAGTGTAGCCAGGATCCCAAATACACCTGCATCACACTTGAAAAAAATTCTGGCCTCAGTGCCGCACTCAAAGCGGGGATTACCGCCAGTAAAACCCTCTATACAGGGTATATCGACGCCGACTTACAAACTGACCCAGAAGATTTTCAAACATTTTACCCATTACTTTGGCAATACGACTTAGTCTGCGGAATCCGACAAAAACGAAAAGATAGTATTGTCAAAAAAATATCATCCAAAGTAGCCAATTACATCAGAAGATGGGTTCTAAATGATGGAATTCAAGATTCAGGATGTCCATTAAAAATTGGCAAAACAACGGTATTACAACAATTACCCGCATTCAAAGGATTTCACCGGTTTTTACCCGCATTAGTCATGATGTCTGGGGGGAGCGTCATTCAGCTCCCAGTCCGGCATTTCCAAAGGGCAGCGGGCACCGCAAAATACAACTTATTCAATCGCCTCATTGGGCCATTCGTCGATATGTTGGGGGTATCCTGGCTAAGAAGTCGTGCGATTCATATTAAAACTATCTCATGATAGCCAAGCTGTTAATCATGGCTGTGGGTTTTATGTCTCAGGCATTATTTGCATCCCGAACCTTTATCCAGCTATTCCAAACTGAAAAGGAAAAAAAGGTCGCCAATCCCCTCATATTTTGGGAGTTAAGCATTGTAGCCTCTCTCCTGATGATGGCGTATGGCATCTTACGAAGTGACATTATTATTTTCGCAGGCCAAGTCCTCAACTATGTCGTCTATATCCGAAATATCTCACTCAAGAGGGCATGGAGACATTCCACATTTAAGGCCATCTCATATGTAATTCCATGGCTGATCTTTTCCTGGTTATTTTTAACAAAATCAAATTATTCATGGTCCGAAATGATGAGGGTTCAAGCCAGTTTTGGAGCCATAATGACATTAGGCTGGATTGGTCAGGCCGTATTTAGTTCAAGATTTTTTTATCAATGGTACTACGCTGAAAAAAAAAGGGAGTCTTTTTTTCCACTTGGATTTTGGCTACTCAGTGTCGCTGGTGGGATCATCCTTTGCGTGTATGCCATCCTCAGAAAAGATCTTGTCCTCCTATTAGGACAGCTATTAGGGATTGCCATTTACTTCAGAAATATTTATTACAACCGTAAAAACCTTAAAGATTAAAATGGGACTGTTGCGAAATACCCCATCTGCACAATGTTCGACATGCTTAATACTACCGGCTACGCTGAAGCTCCGCCTCCAAGATCGTCTGCGCATTGCGATCAATTGCACATCTAGGGTATTTCGCAACAGTCCCAAAATACAAATGTTCAAGAGATGGAGTCTCAAATATTGGCAGCCATTACTCCTCATCATGGTAGCTTCATCGACACTCCTCATCCATCTCGGATTACCCCAAGTATCCGAACTTATGGAAGCTCGTAATCTCCAAACTGCCAGAGAAATCGTCAGAGACGGAAGCTGGCTACTCCCAACCATGAATGGTGAACTCCGCCTCGCAAAGCCGCCACTCCCAACATGGCTAACCGGGATAGCTGCCATCGCCGGCGGGGGATTTGAAAATCTCACGGTCTTAAGGGTGCCATCAGCAATCGCCGCTATGATCATGGTATTGGCCTTATACGGGGTATGTGTCCAATTAACCCAAAACAAGCAATGGGCACTATTTGCAGGCCTAATCCTGGCCACCTCTGTCCAATGGATTGAAATAGGGCGGCAAAATTTTTGGGACATCTATGTTCATGCATCGATGCTAAGTGCCATTTGGTGTTTTTTAAAAGCCATCAAAGCACAAGAAAAAAAATACTGGTGGGGCTTTAGCATCACTATGGGGATTTCCCTATTATGCAAAGGGCCCGTTGGATTTTTCTCATTAATGAGCCCATTTGTCGTAGCATGGTGTATTACCATGGGAGGAGTGGGGCAACTCAAAAAATACTGGAAACCCATTGCCGCGGCCTTCGGCTTAGCCCTGCTTATTGGCATTGCTTGGCCAGTTGTCGTTTACCTCACAAATCTTAATGCAGGGCTCCACACCCTAAACCGAGAAGTTTCATCATGGACGGATGCCCATGTATACCCCTGGTGGTTTTATAGCCATTTTCTAATATTAACCGGAATATGGATGACATTTGGATGGTCCATTCTCAATATTCCAATGATTAGAAGGCGCTTAGATGGAGAGAGAAAACTAGGAAAATTTCTACTCACCTGGGTTGGCATCACATTCGTATTACTTTCCATCATGCCCCACAAGCAAATGAGGTATCTCCTCCCAATTTGGGTGCCAGTGGATATGATCATTGCTGGAATTTGGGTCAGTATCATTCAAACACATCTCAAGCATCAATTACACAAACAAAATCAACGACTATTACTCATCCACCTCATCATTGTCACAATTTTTTCCACGGCAGCCACAGGGGTTATCTGTAAAGCAATTGTCAACCATATCATGACGATGAGGTCTGGGATCGTCGGCATCATGATGATATGGGTCGCCACCGGAATGACCATCCAATTTTTCAAAAATAAAAATCCAAAAGCCATATTATTTTCAACAGTCGCAGTAGTCGTTGCTGTCATGATAGGCGGGTATCCTGCACTCGTAGACCCCTTAAAAGGAAATTATGATTACACTGTTCTATCGGCCTTAAAAAACGACACCACCCTCAAAGATATTCCCTTCTACACGACACTTCCTCGAATTGAAATGCAATATGTATTTTACGCAGGAAAAGAAATCAAATTATGGGAAGTAAATGGGGCAACACAATTTCCAGTGAATCCACCTCTAATCATTCTAACCATTGATAAACCCCTCGATTTATCGCAGTATAAAGGGGATATGAGACATATTAAGCTCAAAGAACTTACACACTATCCTTCCAAAAAGGGGGGGCAAAAAATTTGGATCCCAACACTCATTATTAACACCATGGAGAACCGCGATGAATCAAAAAATTAAATATTTAATCATTGGAGGGCATGGGTTTATTGGAAGTCATTTTTGTAGACGTCTTAACCCCAAAGACTACCGAGTATATGACATCCAACAACCCACAGGATATCTCTCAGACGACGTCATTGCAAAACGTAAACTCGGGCTAAATCCCTCCCTTACCGAAATCCCAGAAGGGCTCGAATGTCAGTACCTAGTCCACTTCGGTGCATTCGCTGGCGTCCGAACTAATCGGCCTGCAACAAGCTATTTTGATAACAATTGTCTAACCTACATCAAACTGCTTCAGAAGGTAAAAGCAGATAAACTCATCTATATTTCCTCATCATCCGTCCTCGGGAATATCGAATCTCCCTATTCACTATCCAAAAAAATATCCGAAGAAATCACCAAAACTCATCCCAATTGGACCATTATCAGGCCTTTCACAGTCTACGGGGAAAATGGCAGACCTGACATGCTGATCACCCGATGCATTCTCGGGCAAAAAATTGTTGTGAACGGAAACCCAAAGACGATTTACAGAAAATACACCTATGTTCAAGACCTAATCAACTGCATCCTAGACTTTCAAGACAAGCCAGGTATCGTCAACGTCGTCGGGGCCAAGGATTACTCAATCCAGGACGTGTTAAATATTTTCGGTAATCAGTACACCATCGCCGAAAAAAGTCCCCTAGATTTTACCGAACTCATCCCAGACGGCACCCAATCATGGATATGTTCGACATCGCTTGAGTCGTTTGCAAAACAACTCAATATCCAATGACAAAAACTCAAAAAAAATCAGCCTATCTTGACTATATTCTATGTGACATCTTACCCCATATTGAGGGGATCACATTTAAGGCGATGTTTGGAGGATATGGTTTATATCACCGTGGCGTTATTTTTGGAATTATTGTAGAGGAGGATCTTTATTTTAAAGTAGATGAGACCAATAAGGCCGATTACGAAGCACAAGGAAGCACTCCATTTACTTATGAGACACATAATGGAACAAAAGGAGTCATGTCCTATTGGAGGGTTCCCATCGATATCCTCGAAGACCAAAATCACATCAAACAATGGCTTAAAATTTCGGTAGAAATATCCAAAAAAATCCAAATCAAAAAAAACAAAAAAGCATTTTTAAAATCACTCAAAGCAATAATCATAACTCTGGTACTATCACGATCAGTGGCGACTTCCGCATTAGAGCAATATCCCTACTTAGACCATAAAACCTCACTTTCATTTGCCCAAACTTATGTTGGGCTAGATGCGTACACCACAGGATTTAATGGAAAATTCGCAGATCACGATTATTCGGTAACCACACTCCCGAGACTTAGTATCGGAGGGCTCCACTTTTGGGGGAAAACTGATTTTTTTGTTGCATTCCCACTATCAGATGCAACTCAGAGTAAAGCTGAAAATAAAGTCACCCAAACTCCAGGCTTTGAAACGGGTTTCAAAGTATATCCCTGGAGCCGCCTCGACTTAAATAAAATATCTCCCTACATCGGGATGTCATGGCTAATTCGATCATTTCAAATGGATACACCAAGTGGACAAGGTCCAGACATCATTCGGCATGACTTTCCCCTCCTTGCGGGAATCAGTTACCCTACAAAATTGGGGATTTTCGAACTAGGAGGGATGCTATTTCTCTCAAATGACATGACCTACCCAACCCCACGAACAGATTCAACCGACATTAGACTACCAAACTATGCCATTACAATGGCTTATAAATATGCCATTGATACGACAGACCACCCATCCATCGCAGATCTAGACGCACTCGGAAATGGCGCAATGATCTCAGCCGGCTCATCCTCAGCATGGGCCATTGATAAATCCAGTTATAATCACAATCATCGAGGATTTCTAAAGGAATCCAGTACCCCCGTTGTATTCCCCGAATTTGGAATTGGATATCACTTTTTTAATCAAGATGCCTACATCAATTTAAGCTATCGAGACATCAAAGTGGACTACAGTGCCTACCAACTCGAACAAACCCATCACCGAGAAAGCCTCACCCTTGAAGGCGCAAAATACCTATGCAACTACCATGGCTTCAAACCCTATATGGGGGCAGGGATCAGCCTAGAACACCGCTCATTCAAAGAAACAGATAACGGCACCCAAGTTCAAAATCAATCGGATAGCGTCATCAAGCCCAGCCTTCTCGTCGGATGGGATATCTCGCCAACACCGCATCCGTCCATATTACTAAGAACCAACCTCCGATTAATCCTAGATAATCAACTGTCCGTTGGTAATGACAAAATCAGCTTTAATCAAATGGAATTTAATTTTGTCCAGGTCGTCGTCTACCTCGATCGACTCAATCGTTCACTAAGGTAATCCCCACTTACTTAAAGCTGTAACCGACTACATTGCTTTTTAAGCACATCTACGATTTTGGCTAAAGTGTCTTGCTGAGGAGTGCTTAACCGGGGATTCGACTGAATTTGTAGTTTTTTTGCTTGATCTAAAATATTTTTACTTTTATGAGATAAAAAATGATCAATAATCCCAATAACAAAAGAAGGTTTGACATTCACTTCCTTCGCAAATGCCTCAAAATGGCGTCTACGAATCCAATCAAGTCGATTTTCACCACCAATCCTCATCGCCATTTTATGGGTGATACCAGGGTAAATTCGAGTCGAAAGCAAATCATAAAATGGAGCGAGTCGCAGGCCATTTTCTGTGTATAGAAAAGAAATATTTTTTGCATGGGCATCTGTATTTCCAATCAAACAGTTAAAAATAACCCAAAAAACCAGTGACAGTTTATCCATCGCAGGCTGAACACTAAATTGATCAATAGCATAGGCACAGTCCTTTAATGTAGGGCCACCTTCAGCTTCATATTTTTGATCTGGCCCTATTCTCAATACTTGGCAAAAATCTTCTTGATGAATGCGATAAAGATCTCCACAAGAGCTCTCCTGACGATCATACCGATTCACTCCAAGCAACTGAGGGAATAAATCGGCCTGTGGATGGGGAGAGTGAAGAAAAACATCTGCGACTTCAAATACGCCCAGGTCTTTAGCTAAACACATACAAAAAAATTCATTAATCACCATTTCCGGGAAATGGGGATTGGGCGGCTTCAAAATCGTATTACTCGCAGCCCCGTCTTCTGGTAAAAAAAAGTTTCCATTTTTATCGATAAATATCGGTAATTTTTGTTGTGCTCCGGCAAGTGATAGCCGAAGTCCTTTTGCCAAAATCAACGGAGTAGTCTCCATTTTTTTGACAAAATTTTGAATATCTTTTTCAGAAAGAGGGATGTAGGATACAGGATTAATAGAAGGCGTAGGTGTGGAATAGAGAGACAAGGCACCCGCACAGTCACCCCCAATAGCCTCAAGCAACCCAAAGTCATTTTGTTGAGAAAGCCCCAATTTTTTTGTCACAGCGGTTCGTATTTCAGCTTCAGGGAG
>CAZZBY010000057.1:0-1625 GCA_964652635.1 uncultured Candidatus Marinamargulisbacteria bacterium
TACCCCTACCCGCCCACATTCGCCCTTATGAGCATCCTCACGACGATGAGGAACTAAATCTGTAAATTCTGGTTCATAATACATATACGACATCTAAAACCTCTCTAATCGCTCCAGTAAACAATCTCGACCTAACAGAGCTAATACCCGAGACAACAATGGTCCAGACGCACGCCCGGTACACACCATCCTAATCGGCCGCATCACTTTGCCTTTCGGAAGTGTCGTTTCCACCAAAATTTCATCCATCACAGCATCAATATCCGTTTCATACACTTCCGCCTGGATTTGAGCCACCCAACTGCGAAATCGCCGAATCACTTCCATCGGTAAATGTCCGGGTTCCAAGTCATGATAATGAGACATGTATTGCATAAATGAGTCCGTAAATAAGCTCATTTCACGATTCACATCTGTCAATAACGTCAAACTATCTTTAATCAACTCCAAAATGATGAGTTGATGCTCTTGAGAATACCGACTTTCAAATACCCGTCGTTGCTCAAAATCCATAAACGGCATCACCAAAGGGCGTAATTCAAATGGAGATAAGCGTTTGATATACTGAGCATTCATCCAATGTAGCTTTTCAATATCAAAAATCGCCCCTGACTTTGAAATTTGGTAAAGCTCAAAAATCGAAATCAATTCATCCCGCGACATCACTTCCCGAGTATCTTTAGGCGACCAACCGAGTAAAGACAAATAATTCACCAAGGCATCGGGTAAAAATCCCTGATGACGATACTCCGATACCGATTGCGCCCCATGACGCTTAGATAATTTCGACCGATCTGGACCTAAAATAATCGGCAAATGTGCAAAGTGGGGAGACACTGCCCCAAGCGCTTCGTACAACAATATCTGCCTCGGCGTATTCGAAATATGATCTTCCCCGCGGATGACATCTGTAATTTTCATCGCAATATCGTCCACAACTACAGCAAAATTATAAGTTGGCGTCCCATCAGATTTTAAAATGACAAAATCGCCCAATAAGTCTGCCTCAAAGGATACTTCGCCCCGAATTAAATCATGAATGACCACCGTACCTCGGCCTTCAGGGATTTTAAACCGAATCACATAGGGTATACCCGATGCTAACTTTGCTGAGACTTCATTTGGGCTTAGTGTTAAACTGCGCCGAGAATACACATAAGGGTACCCCTTCGCTTCCGCCTCCAATCTCTCCTGATCCAATTCCTCAGACGTTTCAAAGGCATAATAGGCAAGCCCCCTGGACAACAAATCATCAGCAACACACTGATACACTCCTAATCCAATTCGTTCGGATTGACGGTAAGGCCCATACGGACCTCCCACATGAGGCCCCTCATCAAAATCAAGACCTAGCCAGTGAAGACCTTCCAAAATATTCGCTTCAAACTCGGGCTTAGACCGTTCCTGATCCGTATCTTCAATGCGAAGTACTAAAGTCCCCTTAGTTTTTTTAGAAAATACCCAATTAAACAAAGCCGTCCGAACACTTCCAATATGTAAATTACCAGTTGGAGACGGCGCAAATCGAACACGAGTCATCATGATGGACTACCTCATTAAAAAACAATAAAAACAAGCTTAGCTTATCATTCAGCCTCAGGACGATCCATCTCCTTTTCAAAAGA
>CAZZBY010000057.1:1725-6633 GCA_964652635.1 uncultured Candidatus Marinamargulisbacteria bacterium
CATGCAATATTTTGATACAAAATCCCGATAACTATGGTACAAATTCAAAAAAATCGGGGAAAAACACCAATCATGCCACTACCAGGAATTTCACAAGCCACAAGCGCAGCCAGTCGAGCAGCCTCATTAGCAGCAGCTTCACTCAAAGGTCCTGTAATGAACAAGCAAGTTCATCCTCGCCCAAGCACACCTCCACCACCTGCCACACCATCAGCACCCAAACCCATAATGCCTCCAATACCACTCGACAAACAATCCTCTGTACAACCGCTTCAAACCCAATCCGTGATCCCAGACGAAGCTACAATTGAAGCTGCCGGCAACGAATTCGCCTCTGAATTTATCGGTAAAATCACCGCAGAAACCTCCGGTGACTCTCATAAAACGAAACGAAAAAAAGAAGTCAGACATACTCAACACACAATAACCAATGCCCCATCCAGCACAGAACTCACGCCTTACCAAGCTCTTAGTAAACGCATGGCAGCAATTTACAAAAAAATATATGCTCTCGATCATGACTATCATCAAAAAGAAACCACATTATCAACCAGAAGTTGGCATGATATTGTGACCGCATTAAATCTTGAAGACTTAGTTGAAAACGTCAATGACGGCAAAGCAATCGACTCAGCCCAGGACAAATACAAAAATTTAAAACTGACTAATCTAGAACTCAAACGCTTAGCCAAATTTAAGCAAAACGCAGATACAGTCACCGAAGGCCGGATTAGCATTACCCCTCAAATCGCTAAAATCCTCAAGCATGCCATCCGAAACGCCATGTTTTTACAAGTCGCCACTCCGCAAGATTTAGGCAAACAAAGTACCAGAGAAGCCGCAGTAGTCAGAGGTAAATTGGCATCATTCGTTCCACCACTCAAACCAATAGAATGGACCATCAAATACATTCCAGACGCACTCTTTTTTCTAAATGCAGCCTTGAGACAAGCCATACAAGGAGGCACTCATGGCCTCAAAGAGTGGATATACGATAAAGCCGTAACCAAAGCTCAAACAACCACACAGCCCTTGAAACGAACTGTATCCGCCATTAGTCGAACAACCCATCCGTCCCCCCTCCAAGATAGTGACGTCTAAACCACTTCCAAAACCAACACTCCTTCAAGTAAACTATACCCGTTCAAAATTGAATTGTGGGTTTTCGCAGTGTGTAGACGATCTTGGAGGCGGAGCTTCAGCGAAGCCGGTAGTGTTAAGCATGGCGAAAATTGTGCAGATGGGATATCTCGCAACAGTCCCACTTGGGGGAAATCAGTGGACATCTACTACGTCAAAAGCATTGCAAAAAATAATTCGTTTAAACGCCCAAGTGCAACCACATGGATTTATATCACTCACCTCCACTCTCATCACACAACAATGACAATCCCATCCCCCATCCCCGAACTTCGAAAAAACCACCTCAGTTTTACCCAATTCAGCGAAGCTAAATGGGACATTAGCACCCAAGCAAGCCTTAACCAAATCCCCATCGACTTCAAACGAAAATGGATTTGGAAAGTCAACAAAGCACTATGGCTTTCAGTCATTCAAAGCCCAACCGACACCCAAGCTCTCACCGCTCTCACCGCATGCTCCCCCGAAGAGGAATGGACATACAACCCCGACACTCAGCAAATAGTCTCAAGAAGTTCACCTCCAAAAGCAGGCGATTTCCCAAACTTAACCACATCATTTTCACCTCCCACAATCACGCTCAATTCCCCCAAAAATACCCAAATAGAAACTGTTTTAAAAACCTTATGCAAAGACCCACTAAGTCACACCTTAATCGACAAAGCAGTCATTACACCCTACGGAAATACATTTGATAAATACTCCATCCTCAACCATATCCTGGGGAGTCGCAAGCACGGTACCGTAGACCCCATTGCAAAACTCCCAATCAGCTCCGAAGATCTCATAGACAACACCACCGTCTCGCTCATCATCCATCAATTAAAAGAAATCATCGGCGGCAAAAAACGCTGTCTCTTATGCCCCATCGAAAAGCTACCCTATCATGACCCCATCCTCATCAATCACAACAGCCCAGAAGGAATTTTTTTAATGACACTCATCGACCCCGACACCAAATTCAACTTATTTTTAGAAGGTATAAGCTACAATCGAGATTGCTTCGAAATCCCAAAAATCAAAGAAGTCACCCCTCCCAGCCTTAATCTCAACCGAGAGGATGTCCTCATTCCCAATAAACTGTTAGCCGAAATAATCGATGTATTACGACTAGCTCATCACACCTCGAGCCTGATTCCGCACATAATTCAGTGCTGACCCCGCCTTAAACCATTCAATTTGAATGTCATTATATGTATGACTAAGCGCAATCCGATCCACACTCCCATCAGCATGCTTGGCCACCATCATGAGTTGAGAAGACGGAGTAAACAAATCCAAGCCCTCAATATCAATGACATCATCTTCCTGCACTTTGTCATACTCAGATAGCGTTGCAAATGTCAGTGCCAACACCCCTTGTTTTTTCAAATTCGACTCATGAATTCGCGCAAAGGACTTCACAATCACCGCCCTCACCCACAAATACCGAGGCTCCATCGCAGCATGCTCACGAGAAGACCCCTCACCATAGTTTTCATCTCCAATAACCACAGATCCCTTACCTTGAGACTTGTATAGCCGTGCTGTATCCGGAACAGGTCCATACGTATGAGTCACTTGATTTTTAACCGAATTCGTCTGTCCATTAAAGGCATTCACTGCGCCAATAAACATATTGTTAGAAATATTATCCAAATGACCTCGGTATTGTAACCATGGTCCCGCCATCGAAATATGATCCGTCGTACACTTTCCCTTGGCTTTCAGAAGGACTGGTAATCCGCGATAGTGCGCACTGTCGTATGCATCAAAAGCATCCAATAATTGCAATCGATCCGACTTCGGATCTACTGCCACCTGGATATTTCGGCCATTTTCAGCAGGAGCCACAAATCCGGCATCTTCAACACCAAAACCACATTTTGGAAGCTCATCTCCCACCGGAGCGATTAATCGGTAAGAATGTCCAGAATCAGTCGTAATCGAATCCGTCATCGGATTAAAGGACAATGTCCCAGCTAAGGAAAATGCTGTCACAATTTCTGGAGACGCTACAAACGCACAAGTATTGGGATTCCCATCATTTCGTTTCGCAAAATTACGGTTAAAAGAGGTCATAATGGAGTTTTTGCGACTCGGATCCGTCGTATGCCGCGCCCACTGACCGATACAAGGTCCGCACGCATTCGCCAATACAACTCCCCCCATCTGTTCAAATACACCCAAAATACCATCTCGATCCGCCGTATACCGCACCATTTCAGAACCAGGTGTAATCGTAAATTCGCTCTTCGCTTTCGCCCCCTGATCCAAGGCTTGCTTGGCCACAGATGCCGCACGAGCCATGTCCTCATAGGAGGAGTTAGTACAAGATCCAATTAACCCAACATCTAACTTATCAGGCCACCCATGTTGCTTAACCGCCTCTTTAAATTGAGATAAGGGCGTCGCCAAATCAGGCGTAAAGGGGCCATTAATATACGGTTCCAGAATCGACAAATCAATTTCAATCACGTGATCATAATACTCATCAGGGGTAGCAATCACTTCAGCATCCGGTCGCAAATGCTCTTTGATTCTGTCCGCCAATGCAGCCACTTCAGCACGTCCAGTCGCACGGAGGTAAGCCTCCATACGATCATCATATCCAAACAAAGAGGTTGTCGCCCCAATTTCAGCACCCATATTGCAAATCGTACCTTTCCCCGTACAAGATAGCGCATCAGCACCCTCTCCAATATATTCCACAATCGCGCCAGTCCCACCTTTAACCGTCAAAATCCCAGCCACTTTCAAAATCACGTCTTTTGGCGAGGCCCATCCCGACAATTTGCCCGTTAATTTAACACCAATCAATTTAGGAAATTTCAACTCCCAAGGCAATCCCGCCATCACATCCATCGCATCCGCACCGCCAACCCCAATCGCCACCATCCCCAATCCACCCGCATTCGGCGTATGAGAATCCGTCCCTATCATCATCCCCCCAGGAAATGCATAATTTTCAAGAACAACTTGATGGATAATCCCCGCCCCAGGCTTCCAAAAGCCAATACCATACTTATTAGAAACCGATGCCAAAAAGTGATATACCTCTTGGTTTTCCCGATTCGCAGATTCAAGGTCCGATTTCGCTCCAATCCTGGCCTGAATCAAGTGATCGCAATGCACCGTAGAAGGCACTGACACCTTATCTTTACCCGCCTGCATAAACTGAAGCAAAGCCATCTGGGCCGTAGCATCCTGCATCGCCACTCGATCCGGGGTAAAATTGATATAATCTTTACCACGAGTAAACGGCCGATTAGGAAAGACTTCCTGCAAATGGCTATATAAAATTTTCTCAGACAAGGTTAATGGTCGACCCAATAATTGACGAACCGCCGCCACTTTTTGAGGCAATTCTCGATAAACACGTTTAATCATATCCAAATCAAATACCATCATAAGCTCCTTCAACTGTAAATACGGGTAATAAAGCAACTAGGGACTGTTGCAAAATACCCCAGATATGCAATTGATCGCAATGCGCAGACGATCATGGAGGCGAAGCTTCAGCGAAGCCGGTAGAGTGAAGCATGGCGAAAATTGTGCAGATGGGGTATTTCGCAACAGTCCCAACTACTAACGGGCCGATTATAACACCGTACCAAATGAAAACAAAAGATAAAGTCACCAAAACTACCGATCTCTCTAAGAATAAGCCCCCTAGAGAGCACAGAAGGTAGATATTATGGTCACCATTGACAACTCGCATTACAAAACATTTTTAATCTGCCAGTAAAGTTCCAAAAACTCACTCACTCCCAACAACTCCCCTCTCAC
>CAZZBY010000058.1:0-6576 GCA_964652635.1 uncultured Candidatus Marinamargulisbacteria bacterium
CGATAGTTTTCTTCTCCGCTGAGTTCGAATTGATATTCTTTTCGATCGGTATCATTCCCTAAAATGCTGGCAATACGGTCCCAAGCGGACAGGAAGTTGGTACCAATGCCGGATTCCTTGGATGTTCGGGTAGAAGCTTCTTGTGCAGCTGATGTGCTTTCGGAAATTTGAACGGTGATAATATCCCCTATCTGAATTTGCCGTTGACCAGGGGTATAGAGGGATTGTCCTGGCGACCATAGCGAATCCGAAGAAACGCCAATGGGTAAACCGACCATTATTGCGATACTAATATAGAGTATTAACTTCAATTGTTTCATTATTGATTACGATTCCTTCGACCATTTTACCACTGTCTAACAGAGTTTTTGCTTTTATTCGTTGGCCAATATAACCACTTTCCACTGCTTTGACTTTGATGATCATGCTAAAGCCTTGTTTTTGTATTTTAGCACTGATTACCTGTCCTGAGCGAATGGCTGGAATTCTTCGAATTTGGTAAGGCGTAATCGGATTTCCTTCATACAAACTTATTCGACATTCGTAGCCGACAATATCCTCTAGTTTTCGAATCCGATTTTCGGGTAATCCATTAATACTTTCGTAGTACTGAGAGATTTGGGACTCATCAATAATGCTACCTTGTTCGATTTTGGTATTGGCTTTAAATACTTTTCCAAATACGGTGACTAGGAGATGAATGGGAAGTTGATAGAATTCGGCACCGTCTGCGTCACTAAAAACGAGAGGGAGAATATGACTTCCACCGAAAGTGGCTTTTTCTTGAATTTTGACTCGATATTGAGTGGCTTTACTGGGGATTTTATCTAGGCCAGCTTTGATTGGAACAACCTTAATTTTAATGTCTTTTGTGGTGATGTCGGGATCTTTTAAGATATGAGCGATCACTCGTTTTTGGACATACGCACTAATCTCTTCGGAGGTGACGGTTAGTGCGTGAATTTGGGCGACAGTGATACTACTGAGCAGTGCCGTAATGAGCGTAATTTTCTTCCAGACTCCCCTCGCATTCTGCCCCCCCGTCAGACTAAGATTTTGGGATGTCCTGAGCATTTTTTACGATATCTGTGGCAGAGTTGATGGCTCCTGCCATTAATTCAAACATTCGCTGGGTATGCATCATGTCCACCATCTCTTCGATGATATTCACATTGGCAAGTTCTAATGCCCCTTGTTGGATCATCCCTCGATCTTCCTGCTGGGGACTTCCAACGGAGGGATCTCCGGCTTGTGGTGTTGCACGATATAAATTTTGACCGATACTTCTCAAGTCTTCAGGATGCTCGAATTTGGCGAGGACAATTTGGCCGATTTGTTGGGGTTTTGATGCGGCGGTTGCTTGAACATAAACTTCTCCATTTGGACGGATATTGAGGTTTTGAACCGATGATGGGATGCGTACTTCGGGCTGAATGGGATGTCCGTGCATATCGGTTAACACGCCCCCTTGACTTTGTTTGAGATTCCCTGCTCTGGCATAAGCCATCGTTCCATCCGGCATTAAAAATTGGAAAAACCCTTCACCTTGAATGGCCAAGTCGAGTTCTCGATTGGTGACATTGAGGCCGCCTTGAGTCATGTCTTTTTGAATTTGTGCAATTCTCATCCCTGTTCCAAACTCTTGGTAAAACTGTTTTTTTCGCCTTAAGGGGACATTGGGATCTTCAAATTCTGCAATGACGCGCTCCATGACTTGAGGAAAAAGACTTTCCATTTCCATGGTTTTACGTTTGTGACCCGGAGTTTCAATGTTGGCAACGTTGTCAGTGATATTTTGCATTCGGCGTTGTAGGGCAAAGGTAAGGGACTTCCCCATAAATATCTGGGCTTGCATTTATCTGGTCCTCCTAATTGAGTATTGTTTATTTCTCATGACGGATTACTTAATATCTCCACCCGTTTTGAGGATTGCGTCTGTTGCTTTGATTGCTTTTACGGCCGTTTCAAATGCCCGTTGTGTAATAATCATTTGCATGAGCTGCTGGACGATATTGACGTTGGAAAACTCTAATGATCGTTGACGTACAGTCCCTGCATTTTGATCGCCGGCCTTGTTGACAATTGGATCTCCTGAAGCCACCGTGTCTCGGTACATGTTTTGACCGATTGAAACTAAACCTTCTTCATTTTGGAATGTGGCAATGGAGATTTG
Source organism: uncultured Candidatus Marinamargulisbacteria bacterium (assembly GCA_964652635.1). Taxonomy (GTDB): domain Bacteria; phylum Margulisbacteria; class Marinamargulisbacteria; order SXXA01; family SICP01; genus CAMCZW01. The sequence continues at coordinate 2,174 of CAZZBY010000058.1, forward strand.
GCCAATTTCTCTGGGGATTGCTTCACCAGGCATCTGGGCAAATACTCGGCCTTGTTCGTTGACGACAATATCGCTGGCATCTCTTGGGACTTGGATAGAGGGTTCGATTGGATACCCTGCCGCGTTGAGGAGATTTCCATTGGCATCTTGGTGGAAGTTACCCGCTCGACCATAGACGATTTGCCCATCGGGCGTCCTAAATTGGAACATCCCTTTTCCTTGAATGGCAAAGTCTAATGATCGGTTGGTAATTTCGATGGACCCTTGGGCCATGTTACGGACGATTTCGGAAACTCGAACCCCTTGGCCTTGTTCGTTATAGGTTCGACGTTCTTTTCCTGCGGGGACATTGGCATCATCAAATTCGGAGAGTGCTCTTTCGAAAACCATTGGAAAGAGGTTTTCCATGTGGACGCTTTGTTCCTTGTGGCCTAAGGTGTTGGCATTAGCGACGTTATCAGAAATTACCTGCATTTCTCTTTCAAATGCATATGTTGCGGATTTCGCCATTTGTAACTGAACAATCATTTATTTATTCCTCCAATTAGGGTTGCCCAAGCTGAACTGCACTGCTCATTGCCCTGGCAACTGACTTTGCTGATTTACCGACTGATGCGGCTGCTCTTTTAAGCATCGCAACATCACCGATAATTGCCTTTAGCACGTTACTATCTTCGATAAACCCTTGAAAAACACCGTATATTGTATCTCCGCCAGGTTCTTCTTCTGGTACCTCTCCAGTTGCCGACACAAAAAACGACCCATTGAGCGTGACTAGCTGGTTAAGCCCTTTGCTGGTGAAGACTGCTACCCTTATTTTTCCCACTTCTTCGCTTCCGGCAAACACAACACCAGATTTGCTAATTGAAATTTTTGATCCCGGCGTCACGGTAATGTATCCGCCTCCATTTGCGTTGACAAACGGATAGGCTCCTTGCATCGTGACTAAGCGGTTTCGGGCATCGATCCTAATTCGTCCATCACGGGTATATGCATAGGTTGTAGGAAATTGTACCATAAAAAATCCGGCACTGTTGGCGTCGAGATACATGTCAAGATCTCGGTGTGTTTCAATGGGGGGGCCGCCCCTCCATCGGTAAAAGGCATCCATTTTGACAATTCCGGTGTCTTTTTCACGAACATTGTATCCACCGGCTTCGACATATCCTGGAGTGTTCATGTTTAGGGTATAGAAAATATACATGGTATCTTGGACCTGGTGGGACCGTAAGCCTTCCATACTGACTTTGAGTGCAGGATCTAGGATTTCGTAGTATTCCCAGTCTTGACTGAAAATCGGCGTTGTCGTAAGTGCCAAGAGTAGTCCGATGACGATCGGGAAGATCATTTTTTTGAGGTACAACACGGACCCTATTGTAGCACCTCATATCGTTTTTTCTAGCAATTTCTATCTGATCGCATGAGTCTACTCATGGGCATCTTGTGCCTGGATATTGTCTATACAGGTATTGATTACGATTTTAATTTTTAGAGTCTTTGTGTTTTTGTTTGATTTCAGCCTTTTTCTTGGCGAGTTTATCGAGTTGATAGACGAATGCCAGGACTTCGGCGATGATCGCATAGAGTTCGGCGGGGATTTCGGTATCAAATTCGAGCTTGGATAGCATTTCGGCTAGGCTTTTGTCTTCGTAAAATGGAACTTGGTTTTCCTCGGCAATTCGCAGGATTTCTTCGGCTATACCGGCTTTTCCGCTGGCGATGATTCGTGGTGCGCGGTCTTTTTTAACATCATATTTGATGGCAATCGCTTTAAGCTTGGACTTATCCGGCAAGTCCAATTCGTCGATGTGCCTTTTAATATGCCTCTTTGTGACTTTTTTTAAGTCATCCTCTTTTGGAGTATTACTGCTCATATCTCAGCACTCACTCTGGAAATTGAATTTAAATCAAATGTGGGTAATAACATTTTTTTGATGTCTACTTTTCGTCGGATACGATGAATACCCATGGTTTTGTAATCCTGAGCTTCCATGCGCTCGAGTAACTCTTTTTGCATTTCTTGAATATTTTTTTCGGTGTCGTATCGTTCGACGTGGAAGGTATACCATATTTTTTTGTCTAGAATGTCCATGATGACGGTGATTTCGCCTAAATCTTCGGTTTCAAATTTGAGGACAATTCTGGTTTTTTTAGGATCAAATTTGTCCTTTTTTTGACGGGGGTCTTTGCGGATTAAGATATCAATATTTTTTTTGCTACCAAATGGATTTGGGATTTGCCAGTATCCAAATTTTTCGTCTAGCGACATTTGGGCTTTTTCAGGGTCCATACCGAGGATCGCTTGTGCGGTGACAGATTCGATAAACCCTTTGGTGAGTGCTTGTAATTCCTTGAAGGCCTCCTTGAGCGGGCCTACATTTTGCCTACCGGCGGTCACTCGCTCCTCAGCCCCTTTTAGAAATCCGAGGAGGGCTTGGAACTCCTTTAACGTTTCGTTTCGATCGAGTATATAGAGGCTATTATTACCTCCTTCTCTGAATTTTTGATTGAGTTTTTGTAGCTTGTTGTCAAGCTCGTAGATGATGCTGGACATACCGGTAAATAGGCCATGTGAAAATAATTCCTGAAATGTGGACATCGTGGTTTGAAATTGGGATAAGCCTCTGCTGAGCGCTTCTGATTTTTCGGCAATATTCCCTTGCCTATTTAAAAATCCAGCAAGGGCATCGACAGTGCGGGGTGCGTTTTTGAGGCCTTTTGACATCGTGATGACGGCGGATTCGATGCCATTGGGTTGGCGAGTCGCTGTTTTAAGTTTGGCAACCATGTCCATGTTGGCGTTAGAGGCTTCGACACCATATCGGATGAGGGTAATCATCGCTTCTTGATTTTCTCGGGTGATGGGACGCCCCATGGCGAGGAGTTGTTGGTTAATGTCTCGTTGGTTGATGGCCCGCGATATATTGGGCTGAGGTTGTTGAGCTTGGGATGCCGGAGTTGGACTTGTTGGCGTATTCTGGGCACCTTGTGGTGCCCTTGTGGGTGCCGATACATTTGAGTTTACCCCTTGGGACTGCTCGGTTGATTGGGCTGGATTTAAATTTCCTCCCGTCCAAGGACTTGGGGAAATTCTTCCGGTACCGCCTACTGGTGCTGACATTTTTTGGATTATACCAACTGTTGCTTTAATTTATCTAGCAGTTGCGTAGATATGAGCTTGGGACTTTGTACTGAAATGTAGTGAAGTTGGGTCATCAGATCTTGTAATTGCTGTGTTAATTTTAGATGGCGAAGGCAGATCGCAATCGCAATTAAATGAGAGTTAATCTCTGATTTTGGGGCTTTTTGGATGGCTTTTTTGAAATGGGTAATGGCGAATTGAAAGTGATGAGTCAGCATTTCTTCTATGCCTAACAAGCCATGGGTGATGGTGTCCTCTGGAAGATAGATCAACGCCTTTTTGAAATAGGCTTTGGCTTTGCTTCCATGCCCTGTTTGATGATCGATAAAGCCTAAAATGCGATAGGCTTCGGCAGCGGCATTGTGGTAGAGATCAATTGCTTTTTGTGCGTATTTTTTAGCCTCGTTCAGTTGACCATCATCGACGAGTTGGGTGGCTACTGTGATATTGAGGAAGTAATCATCAGCTTCGAGAGGGCTGAGTTTAGAGATGATATCTGTGATGGTTTGGATGTAGTTGGCATCGGGAATGATGGTCGAAATGGTGTCGATGGCATTGGAAATGGCTTCGTCGCCGATGTCTTTAAATTGGGTAGTGAATATGCTGCGTTGTTGGGATGAAAATCTCCCTTTTTTGAGGAGACATTCCTGGGTGTGGCATTCGGTATTTTGAGTATGCCAGGTGTCGAAATTGTGCCGGGAAGCTTGTGTAGTGAGCGTATTGAAACAGACGGCGTAGAAGACGGATTGTCGGTAAATGGCAACTAGGTGTTCGGGGGGGATGTTTTGGGGAGTGATTGTTCCGAAGTCAGAGACGAGATAGACGCCACCATCGGCAAGTACAGAGTTCACCTGGCCGAGATGATCGTTTAGTTTTATGGGGTAATTGAAAGTATTAGGGCCCACTCCGTCATGCCTCCTGGCAGAGGATATTTCTGTGTTTATCATTGGATTTTTTGAGTCGATGGGAAATTGTCTATAGGTTTCTTTAAGATTTTCTACGAATTGTTGAAGTTGTTGAGGTCCTGAAAACTTCTCCAGGATAGTATAAAGTTGGCCTTGAGTGATGATTTGGGGTGGGAATTGAGTGGTGTCGAGAAGTGAGATCTGGTCGTCGAAGGTGGTTTGGACTTTGAATTCGGTGATCATTCCGTTGTCATTTGATACTTGAATTGCGTCGAAGGTGTCGATTAAGTAGCTTGAAAAACAAAAGTGAAGTTTTGGGTGAGCGTCCCATTTAATATTGATGGCGTCGATCACTT
>CAZZBY010000059.1:0-6558 GCA_964652635.1 uncultured Candidatus Marinamargulisbacteria bacterium
GTCTCAGGTGACGTGGACTCCTGATTTAAGCCATCAAACCTCACATACCCTGAAGGCATGCACTCGACATGGTGCCGTTCGTGATGCTGCTTTTGCTTTGTCTAGTGCTGCGGGAGCATTGGGTGTTGGAGTTCGTTCTGTTGCTCAACGGCTTGGTTCTTTTTTTCAGTATGCGACGGATACATCTGATCATGGACATGCCTAGGATGTTGAGCTGAATCAGGGTAGAATCCCTGACAGTGATATTTAATGGAGATGATGATATGCCCGTAATTAATCCTTATCTAAATTTTAATGGAAATACTGAAGAGGCCTTTTTATTTTACAAAACGGTTTTTGGTGGTGAGTTTATTACATTTCAACGGTTTAAAGATGTTCCGGATTTACCTGGGGCTGAAATGATGTCTCCATCGGATTTGAATCAAATTATGCATGTGGCATTGCCCATTGGTGATGGTAATGTGCTGATGGCGACCGATGTCTTGGAATCCTTTGGCCACCCTAAAGTGTCTGGCAATAATATTTCGATTTCGGTAGGGGCGGATAGTGCTGAAGAAGCACATCAGATATTTAATGCCCTTTCGCTGGGAGGTAAGGTTGAAATGCCACTGGAAGAAGCGTTTTGGGGGGCTTTATTTGGGATGCTCACGGATCGATTTGGTATTCAGTGGATGGTCAACTACCAACACGATTAATGATGAAGTTTGCGGTTACTATTTTAGATTATGGAAGCAGCAATCTTCGCAGTGTGGCGAAGGCCATTGAGACGGTGGGATACTCCGTTAAGATTGTTCGCAGTCGTGCGGAGGTTTTGGCGGCGGATTTGGTGGTATTGCCAGGACAAGGTGCCTTTCAACAAGCGATGGCGGAGTTGAGGGCTTTGGATGTAGTGGATGTGCTTCAAGCTCATATTCGCAATGGCAAGCCCTATTTGGGCATTTGCTTGGGATTTCAGATTTTATTTGAATCCTCGTCTGAAAATGGAAATGGCGCAGGCTTGGGTGTGTTTAAGGGCAGAGTCTGCCACTTTGATGAGGTATGGACACCGCAAATTAAAGCTCAGGGGCTTAAAGTGCCGCATATGGGATGGAATCAGCTTAGGGTGATGCATGATCCTTTGGGAGCATTTGCGGTGCTGGAAGCTCCGATTTCGACCTATTTTGTGCATTCCTACGCAGTGTTTGATACTGATCCAGCTCTAGTCTCCACGACGACGGAGTATGGGATGCCATTTGTGTCTAGTGTTCAAACCCCAACTGTATTTGCATCTCAATTTCATCCGGAAAAAAGTGGTAAGGCGGGGCTTGGCGTTTTAAGGTCTGTGCTCGCTCAGATTTTTTTGTAAGTTTACCTATTAATGTTAGGATTGGATCATGCTTACCGAAATCAAAATAATTGGGGCGAAAGTCCATAATCTTAAAAACATTTGTCTGACTTTACCTAAAAATGCATTGATAGTGTTTACGGGCTTATCGGGGTCGGGGAAGTCATCCTTGGCCTTTGATACGATTTATGCCGAGGGCCAGCGTCGATATATGGAGTCGCTGTCGTCGTATGCGCGGCAGTTTTTGGACAAGATGGATAAGCCAGATGTGGACCATATTGAGGGCTTGTCGCCTGCGATTTCCATTGATCAGAAGTCATCATCTCATAATCCTAGGTCGACGGTGGCGACGGTGACTGAGATTTATGATTATTTTCGATTGTTATTTGCTAGTATTGGGGTGCCATATTGCCCGACTTGCCATACGCAGATTCGAGGGCAGAGTATCCAGGAAATGGTGGATATGGTGATGGGGTGGCCAATGGGAACGCAGGTATTGTTGCTGTCTCCTTTGATGATGGAGCAAAAAGGGGAGCATAAAGTCCTGTTGGAGTCGCTTAAAAAATCTGGGTTTACTAGGGTGAAAATTAATGGGGATTTGCTTCGGCTGGATGAGGATATTCAGCTTGAAAAACATAAAAAATATACAATTGATTTGATTGTTGACCGTCTGGAAATTAATGCGGATAACCGTGCGCGATTGTTTGAGTCTATTGAGACTTGTGTGCGGCACTCGAAGGGGCTACTGAAGGTGGAGGCGGATGGGAGAGCTCAGCTGTTTTCGGAGGCGCTATCGTGTACGACTTGTGGGTTTAGTTTGACGGAGCTGAGCCATCGGTTGTTTTCATTTAACTCACCGATTGGGGCGTGTTCGGAATGTAAAGGATTAGGGGATAAGCTGGATTTTGACCCAGATTTAGTGATTGAGTTTCCAGAAAATCCGATATGGACTTGTACGGGTAAGGTGCTTAATTTGGATCATACTTCGTATGGAAATGCCTTGGATAAGACTGCACGGAAATATGGGTTTACGGCATCGGTACCCTTTTATCAATTGACGGAGGCTCAGCGCAATATTGTGCTTTATGGCAAACCGTATGCAGAAAATGAAGATCCGTTTTTATCTGGGGTAGCCGCAGAGTATCAGGGGCTTCGGGGAGCAGATTGGGAAGGGGTGATTACTAATTTAAGACGGCGGTATTACACCACTCATTCGGAGATGATGCGCTACTTTTTTAGAGGCTTTATGAGTGCAAAGCCTTGCTTTAAATGCCAGGGAAATCGGCTTAAGCCTGACGCGTTGTCTGTTAAAATTGGGGGGGATACCATTGCGACGCTTACATCGAAAAGTGTGAGTGATTTGATTGGCTTTTTTGCCACACTTTCTCTGACGGATAAACAACGCGAAATTTGCCATCTGATTTTAAAAGAAATTACCTCTCGATTATCATTTTTGAACAATGTGGGATTGGGATATTTGACGCTTAATCGTAAATCCGGCACTTTGTCGGGCGGGGAGTTTCAGCGAATCCGGCTTGCAACGCAGATTGGTGCGGGATTGACAGGAGTGTTGTATGTGTTGGATGAGCCAAGTATTGGCTTGCATCAACGGGATAATTTACGCCTGATTGAGACGTTAAAGGCCCTCAAGGATATTGGAAATACTTTGATTGTGGTAGAGCATGACGAAGACACGATTAAAGTGGCGGATTATATTGTGGACATTGGGCCAGAAGCGGGGCGAAAAGGCGGCGAAATTGTGTTTGCGGGGACTTTGGATGAGTTTCGAGTATCCGATGGATTGACTGCGCAGTATATTTCGCATCGACGTCAGATTAAGGTGCCTTCTAAGAGACGTATTCCTAAGCCAAATCAGGTTATCACGATTGAAAATGCCCGGGAAAATAATCTTAAAAATATTACAGTGTCATTTCCGTTGGGGGTGTTTATTGCGGTGACGGGAGTATCGGGATCAGGTAAAAGTACGCTCATTAATGATATTTTGCACTTGGCGTTGATGCGGCACTTTTTTGGATCTAAGGAACGTCCTGGGCGTCATGACCGGATTATGGGATTAGAGCATATTGATAAGCTGATTACGATTGATCAGTCGCCGATTGGTCGGACACCGCGGTCTAATCCAGCAACGTATACACAGGTGTTGAGCCCGATTCGGGACTTGTATGCGGAAACGACAGAAGCCAAAATTCGTGGATTTAAAGCGGGACGATTTAGTTTTAATGTGAAAGGGGGGCGTTGTGAAGCCTGTGAAGGCGATGGAGTGGTCAAAATTGACATGCACTTTATGTCTGATGTGTATGTTACTTGTGAAATTTGTAAGGGCAAGCGATTTAATGACCAGACATTGGAAGTTAAATTTAAGGGTAAATCGATTAGCGATGTGCTTTCGATGACGGTGTCGGAGGCGATGGAGCATTTTGCCAATATTCCGTCAGTGGCCTCTAAGCTGAAAACCTTGGAAGAGGTGGGCTTGGGCTATGTGCAGTTGGGTCAAAATGCCACGACTTTATCTGGAGGGGAGGCTCAGCGGATTAAGCTTGCGAAAGAATTGTCTAAACGGAGTACGGGTAAAACTTTGTATTTATTAGACGAACCCACAACGGGACTTCATTTTGCGGATATTGAAAAGCTGTTGCATGTGCTTAATCGGTTGGTGGATAGTGGCAATACGGTCCTTGTGATTGAGCATAATTTGGATGTGATTAAAACCGCAGATTATATTATTGATTTAGGACCTGAAGGGGGACATGAGGGGGGTATGGTGGTCGCGCAAGGTACTCCTGAGCAAGTTTCTCGTGTAGAAAATTCCTATACAGGTCAATTTCTTATGCTATCGTCATCCCCTTAATTGACACTTGGGATTCGCAATCCCTTTTTTTGCTTTGAATTAGGTTGGGATAACGATACAGGCAATATTGTCTGCACTTCCTTTCTTGAGAGCGGTTTGGGTGAGTTTTTTAGCAAACTGGTCGGTATCGGTACTGGTACGGTGAAGTTCTTCGATTTCTTTGGCGTTGATGACATCTAATCCATCAGTATGGAGGATGATGCAGGATCCTGGCTCTTGATCCCAAAACTGAATTGTTGGAGGTTTTTCGAAGAGATATTCGTCTCCAAATGCGGCGGTCATGTTGATGCTTCGGGTGATTCCTGGCCCGTGGACTCTTCCAATGATGGCGGTTTTGAGGCCGGTGTCATGGGCTGTTAGTATGCCTAGTTCGTATCGTATTTCTCCGCCTGCTTGTTTTATCCTGGCAATTTCTTTGGTGTTACCTGGAGTATCGACAGGCGCGAGTTTGATGGCAATTTTTTGATCTGACGAGGTTGGTTTGAGCATGATTCCAGTACTATCTCCCAGTTGGATAAATGCCCATTGCCGATGAGGGGTTTCCAGGAGCATGGAGAGTGTCGATCCCCCCTTAAAGCTATCTCGTGCTTGGATTTCTTTAAACTGAGCAACGGCTTCCCCAAATTTTGTTTTCAAAAATGCTTCTATTTCACCTTGAGCGGGTGTGGGCACTTTGGTTAAAAAGTCCGCATAGGCTGCTTTTAAGTTTTTGATGGTCCATGTGGCTAAAAAATCAGATCCTGCGGAACCTCCGTGTCCATCGAATACGGCGTATAAGGCAGGAATATCAGGAGAGGCCACCCATCGATCTTCTTGATGAGTTCTTAATCCGATGCATGTTGTGGCTGCAAACTTTGGGCAAGAAACGGTTTTGATGGCATCGTCGCTCTCCCCTGCATCGTCTTTTTGGGCGGCTTCGCTATTGGGGTATGTATTTTGGAAGAGTTGATCGACGCATATATTAACTCGTCCTTGGACTTCTTGTGGCTTGAGTGTTGGGTATCTTTTTGCAACTTGCTGTGCGATTACCGGGAGTATACTGATTTGGATTTCTTGAGTGGTGGTTGCGATGAGTTCGGCTGCTTGTGTACTGAATCGATGAAAACTGATTTCTGGGTCACTGTCATATCCCTTGATTAGCTTTGATGCGTGAAAATAATCGGAATAGGCCTGATAAAAAAATAATATGGCATCTTTAAAATGACAGTACGATTTAACGGTCTGAAAGAGGGCCTCTGTCTTTTTAGGGTTATCTTTTGATTCAGGTACACGTGAGGCGATATTGGCTTTAAAGGCGTTTAATGGAGCGCATATTACTTTAAATATATTTAAGACGTCTGTCATGATGGCTTGGACGGATTTGGATGCTTGTAATGAGGATAAGGACGGATCCGCTGGATACAGGTACCCATACTCTAGATATGACCATGATGTTGTTTTGGCTAAGTGGGTTTTAATATAATCATGGATTGGGGGGGAGTCCTTTATTTTTTGCATTAAATAGAGATGAGCCACTTGAAGTTGATATCGATGGTCTGTTTTTGGGATTAGAAATTTTGGACTTGATGTTGTAATGACTTTGTACATTGAATGAGGCCTCTTTGTTGTATTGTTTGGACGGGGTACAGCGACTACAATACTCTATCTTATGGCAGAAAAAATTCCACCACAAGATTTAGAAGCTGAGCAATCGGTACTTGGCGCAATGATGTTATCCAAAGATGCTGTAGCGTTGGTGGCTGGTCAGCTGCGTGCTGAATTTTTTTATAAGGATGCCCATGGCCATATCTTTTCGGCGATTTTGTCGTTGTATAAACGCAATGATCCGATTGACCTTGTGACCGTGTCGGATGCTTTAAAAAAACAAAATAAATTGGAAGAAGTCGGTGGCCGAAGCTATTTGGCTGACATTGCAGATTCGGTGCCCAGTGCTTCTAGTGCGGTTAAATATGCGAAAATTGTATTGGAGAAGTCTACAGCCCGTCGATTGATTGAAGCGGGCTCTGACATGATTTCAGATGCTTTTGATGATGCGAATACGGTAGATCAAGTTCTTGAAACCGCTCAGCGTCGCATTATTGATATTTCTAAGGATCGTATTGAAGAGGATTTTGTCCATATTGAAAGTGTATTGAGTACGGTCTTTGAGAGTATTCAAAATGTGGTGGATAGCAAAGGGGAAACCTTGTTGGGAGTTCCTTCTGGGTTTAAAGACTTGGATGCGATTACGGCTGGCTTTCAAAAATCAGATTTAATTATGTTGGCGGCCCGACCTGCAATGGGTAAAACGACACTTGCGATGAATTTTGCAACTAATGCGGCTGTGAAATATAAAATTCCGGTGGCAGTTTTTAGCTTGGAAATG